>CAZIVZ010000009.1:0-25001 GCA_964542495.1 uncultured Aquihabitans sp. | reverse complement strand
GCCCCCATCGTCCAGCGGCCTAGGACGCCTCCCTTTCAAGGAGGTAACACGGGTTCGAATCCCGTTGGGGGTGCCAGGCGCAAGCCCTTGTGTGACAACGATCTCGGGCCGTCTGGCAGTGTCGCCAGGGGCTCCCAAACGAGCGTTTATCGCACATCTATGGCACAGGCGCTCGATGTCTATCGTGGTGTGACACACCGGCGGACGGGTCTGCCCGGCGCAGAGGTCACCCCTCACCCGTACCCTCCGGCCATGAGCATCTCGGACCAGCCGCCCACATTCACGGTCGCCACGTGGAACGTCGAGCGCCCCAAGCCACGCGGTTGGAAGATCCCGCCGGCGCAGCGGGAGCGTATGGCCGAGGTCGACGCCGACGTCTGGGTGCTCACCGAGACCCACCGTTCGCATGCACCATCCGACGAGCACATCCACTCGATCTACTCGCCGGCCGATCTCGGTCGGCTCAAGGAGCACGAGTGTTCCGCTGCGATCTGGTCCCGCTGGCCGATCGAGCCCATCACCGACCCGGAACCGCACAAGCGCGGAACCGTGGCCGGCTCGGTGGACACGCCGCTCGGGCCGGTGGTGGTCTACGCCACGATCATCCCGTGGGCCAACGACCCGAAGTTCGAGGACGGGTCCCCCGCCAAGATGTGGCAGGCGCACCGGGCGGGTATCGAGCGCCAGGGTGGCGAGTGGAAGAGGCTGCGGGAGCTCCACCCGGGTGTGCCGCTGGTGGTGGCGGGGGACTTCAACCAGGACCGCGACGGTTCGGGCTGGTACGGGACGAAGGATGCCCGAGCTGAACTCGGCGCCGCGCTGGCCGCCACTGACCTGACCTGTCTTACCGAGGCAGACGCGGTCGCCATCGGTCAGCTCAAGTCTGATCACCTCATCGACCACATCTGCGCCACGAGCGACTTGGTCTCGCAAGGTGGCATGCGCTGTTGGGAGAAGGTCGATCAGCAGGGCCGACGGCTCTCCGATCACCCCACCGTCGCTATCACGCTGGCGGTCACGCAATAGCGAGTCGATTCGATCTCTCCCCCCTTTCGGCGTGGTCGCACGGCGGTGGTTGGAGCCGAAGAGTGGGTGCATTCATGGGTGACGACGAACTGGAGGAGCCGGAGCGGTCGGTGCTCGGCTGGGATCGCCGCAACGAGGCGGAGGCCGGCCGGCTGCTGCAGCACTACCTGGGTGGTTCTGTGCGCCGAATCGACCCGGGCGGGGGCGCGACCCAGCTGCACGATCTGGAGCTGGTTCTGACCTCGGGCGGGATCCTGGTCGTCGAGGTCACCCAATCGGTCGACGTGCCCGCCACGGAGGCGCTACGCCTGATCCAGGACCGGACCTGGAGCTTCGATGGACTCGCCCACGGGTGGCACGTCGGGTACCACGGTGCGCCGAGAGTCGGTTCTCTCCACAAGCGCCTGCCGGTTCTCCTCGGCTGCCTCGAGGCGCAGGGCGAGCACCGGTGGCTGGTCTCGTCGTCTGGGCCCAGACCCGACGACGACGTGCTCGGGGAGCTCCACGATCTTGGGGTCCGTATGTGGATGACATCTGTGGTGGACCGGGCATGGTCTTGCTCTCGGAGGCTGCCGCGGGGATCTGGTTCGACGGGAGCGACGTCGTGGCCCTTGCGATCGCTGAGGCGACCAAGCCGGACAACGTCGCCAAGCTCTCAGCTCAGCCGTGGATGGGTCGCGGCGTGTCCTGTTCATCTGGGTCGGGAACCACGTCGGGCCCGTGTCTGCCGCGTTGTCGTATGGCGAACTGCCTGAGGAGCACCCCGACCTGCCCGATCATCTAGATGAGATCTGGCTGGCGACCGCCGGCGTTCCAGCAAAGGTGCGGCGGTGGAACCGTGAGGGATGGCAGGCGCTTGAGGACTACGACCGAGGGATCGGGTACGTCGGACTGATCCTCAGGCGGCTGCGGGAGGCGCAGATACCCTTGCTGTTCGTGGCGGGCGGGAGCGAGCGATACAAGACCTATGCGGTGCATGGCCGGGGGTGGGGTTCCGTGCGAGCGGGCTTGGCCGAGCTCGCCATGCCCAGCAGCCAGCAGCAGGCGGCGATGGAACTCGTCTCGGAGATCGCCACGCTCAACGGCGCCGTTGACTTCGTCTGGTACATGTCGCCGGGCACGGCAGAGGTGAAGTGCTACTGGGACTGGGCGCCGACGAACCTCCTCTGGATCACGACCGTCGGCGTGCTCGTGAAGCGAGGCGGTCCGGTCACCCCGCTCGCTCGTCCGTGCACCTATGACAAGGCTGAGGGTGACTACCTCGGTTGGCTCCTCCCCGGTGCCGAGCCGGGAACTGGTGGCGGCGCGAAGGACGGTGCGGTGGCGACCGTGCTATGTCCGGTGACGTACCTCCGTCAGCCGGCCGGTCAGACCTGCCCGGACTGCGAGGTCGTGCACGCCTAGAGCGGGCGGCGACGTTCCCGGTTTCAGGCGATGGGGAGCACGTAGAACCGGGCGCCATCAGGAAGGCCACTGATCTGGCGCCCGAGGTAGGCGCCGAGTGACCGGTTGCTGGCGGGGTCGATGTGGCGGATCGACAGTCCGGCTCGGCGGCTCGAAACGGCAAAGGGATACTCGTCCCGGTCGAGGCCGGGCATGGTCGGGATGTTCCTCAGGGCGGAGGTGCGGCGGGAGGCGGTTCCCGGCCGGTCGATCTGAAGGACCCTCGGTGCCCCGCCCTTCTGGGCGTCCAGGACGTGGTCGGCTGCTGGTCCGAATCGGCTGGTGGAGATGCACACGAGCCGCTTGAGGTTGCAGGCGGCGGGTAGGAGCCGGTTGGCGGCCAGGCGGGCGCCGGGCAGCACGAACGTGCCAACGGCGAGCGCCGTGAGCGCGGCGGCGGTCACGATCGCGACGGGGTCTCCGGATGTGACGCCCTCCAGGGTCCGCAAGGGTGCGAGGGCCGCGCTGGTCAGAGCGGTCAGCGCATCCTTGACGCCCCCTCCAGATGCCACCGCAAGGAGAGCATCGAGGGCGGCTCCCACGGCGAAGTCGCAGACTCCGGAGAGTCCGCACGCCAACGTCGGCAGGAATGCGATCGCGAGGTATGCGGCCTGCAGCACCGCTCGCCCTATGGGGGTGTCGGAGAGGAACCGGTAGACGGCTTTGCCGGCACCGGCGATGGTGCCGAATAGGTCGGCGCCGAAGTCGATGCCCTGGCACAGCAGGCACGGATCGGGGCCGAGGCGGTCGGTGACGCTCCGGACGGCTCTGGCGGTGGGCGATCCGCTGAGGAGATCGTCGAGCCCGGGACCGTCGCGCCCCGGTGAGAGCTCGGTGGATCGGTCAGGGCCGACGGGAATCGTTCTGGTGGCGCCGAGGGCAAGGACCTGCGCCGCGGTGCGTTCGGCGAGACCGTCGGCGTCGGGGGTGAGCGGCATCGGAGGTGCTGGGAGGGCCTCGTCGATGGCAGCGTGGACGATGTCGTCGCCGGTCACGACGCCGGGAAGCTCGATGCCGATCTCCGAGGGCAGGTGGTCGAACCACGTGCTGTCAGGTTCGGCGGCGGCTGTGGTTCCGGCTGCGTTGAAACGGCCTCGTGCGTCGAACAGATCGCCGAGGATCTCCCCGCCTGCGCCATCGGCCGACGGGCGCCGGTCGTCGTCGTAGGTGACCTGACGCTCCTGGTTCTTGTAGGCGACCTCGGTGACCCGACCCTGCGCGTCGTAGCGGAACTTCGCAGGTCCCTCTGTGGTGTCAACTTGCGTCGGGCGGGCGCCGTTGCCGTTCCAGATCACCGTGGCCGGGTCGGCCTCTTCGCCCCGGTCCTGGTGGGTCGAGGTGGACAGGTGGCCGTCGTCGTAGTCGAAGCCCGTTGTGGCTTCGCCCACCCTGAAGGTCTCGAGGGCGCCCTTCTCGTAGGTCCAGCGAGCGGTCTGACCACCGAACTCCGTGGAGGTCGGGCGGTGCTCGGCGTCGAAGGCGGCCGAGAGCTTCCAGCCGTTGATGGTGGCGTCGGTCAGGCCGGCCTCGCTCCAGCTGAAGTTGGCGACGCGCTGCGGGTCGCCCTTGGTGGACCCGTCGGTGATCCGGGTGATGCGTCCGGACTCGTCCACGGTCGCCTTCATGAGCGTCCGGTCCCCGTTGGTCACCCGCTCGAGCAGGCCGGGGGCAGCCCAGGCGAGCATGTAGGGCTCATCGTCTCCATCGACAGTGACCTTGGCGATGCGTCCGCGCGACCAGGACCATCGCTCGATGTGGTCTCCGGTTGCGAGCTTGGTGACTCGGCCCTGATCGTCGTAGGAGACCGTCGACTGTTCGCTGCCAGGCAGCTGGTAGGTCTTGAGCCTTCCGTTCTGGTCGTAGCCGAACGATGTGGCGCCGTCCGGTCCTACGGCGCGGGCGACCCGGCCATCGTCCCGTTCGATCGTCAGGGACGGCTCGCCGTTGCGTTTGACCGTCGCGATGGCGGACCTGTCGCCGGACCAGGCGTATGTCTCGATGGTCGAGCCGTCCGAGCTGAGCGTCGGCCGATTGAACTCGTCCCACTCGTAACGGCTGGTCCCCGTCGGGCGGTCGACGTGGATCAGGCGCCCGGTTGGGTCATAGCGGTACGCCCACGCGAGGGCCCCCACTGATGCCTTCGTCAACCGTCCGGCAGAGTCGTAGCTATAGCGGTACGTGCTCCCGGTTGAGGTGGAAGCTTCGAGGAGGAGGTCTCCGTGCCACTTGAGCGTTGCCTTCACGGTGCCGTCGCTCACCGAAGAGAGTCGACCGGCCCGGGTGTAGGTGGCCTGGTAGGTCGGCTCGCCGGGCTGGGACACCTCCGTGATCCGGCCAGCGTCGTCGTAGCGGCGGGTGGTGGTCCGCTGGTCCACCATCACTGCCGTCAGCCGGCCTTCAGCATCGAAGGTGGCGGTGTCGCCGGACCCGTAGGTGTAGGTCGACCCTCCCGCGTCAAGTTCCTCGATGGACTGCACCGCAACGTCAGGGGCCTCAGTGCGGATCCCGCCGAAGTCTGAGCTCGAACGGGACCCTTCGACGTCGTCGAACTCGTCCTGGGTTGACGTGCCGAGGCCGGTCAGGCGCCCGGTCTGGTCGTACGCAACGCCGAGCGGCTCACCGCCGTCAACGCTGATCTGTTTCGCCAGGCCGTCGCCGCGGTATCCAGCAGCCCTCCGCACGCTCCCGGACCGCTCCTCGACGACCCGGCCGGCGCCGTCGTAGGCGAACTCGCTCACCAGCAGCCCGTCGCTGATCCGAAGCGGCTGACCGGAGGCGTCGCGTCCGATTTCGACCCGGTAGCCATCGGCATCGACGGTGGAAGAAAGCAATCCGCGTCCGTCGTAGGCGAAGCGGGTCACTGTGCCGTTGTGGTCCACCGTCGCTGGACGATCGCTGCGGCCGTCGTATCGAACGGTGGTCGTGCCGTCGGTCCCTACGCTCCTGACCACCCGACCTGCGGCATCGACGGTCAGGGTGGCAACCCGCGGGGGTGCCCCAGGCCGCTCTTGGCTGACACGTACCTTCCGGCCGGCGAGCCGCTCGGTGCGCATCCTGTCGGCGGGTCGCTCCTCCGAGTCGATGGACCCATCTCTCACCTTCCGCTGCAGGAGCACCCCGAGCTTGTCGTCGTCGACCTTGACCAGGGTCCCCCGCTCGAACCGATAGGTCCGAACCGCCTTGTTGGGATCGACCACCCGGTACACGTCGTTGCCGCCGGTGATGGCCCACGTCCCGCCGCCTCGGTCGACCATCGACGCGACCCGCCCACCGGCGTAGGTGAACCGCCGATCGGCTCCGTCGCTGATGGCGATCAGCCGACCCGCCGCGTCGTACCGATACCGGGTCGATCGTGAGCCGGCGATCACCTCGCGCAGCAGTCCATCGGCGTATCGGTAGCTACGGGCTCGGCCCGTTGAGGTGGTGGCCGATACCACCCGGCCCTGCGACAGCTTCAGAACCACCGAGGGGGTTGCGTTGTCGGCCGCCCGCAGCCGCAGCGTGGTGCCGGCCCGCTCCGCTGTGGTGCAAGCGGTGGCATCGACACAGACCTCGTCCACTCGGCCGTCGCCGCCCAAGTGAATGGTGGAGCCGTCGGCGAGCGACACGTCACCACCCGCCTTCGGCCTGGAGGTCGGGACCGCTGGGATCGGCCCCTCGAGCCTCCCGCCGCGCAAGCGGATGTCCCACACCGAAGCCCAACCGCGACCGAACAGCCCGGCCTGCTCGCTGGTCCACAGGCGCTCGACCGACAGCGCCCCCACCGTCTCTGGCATGGCCAGATCCACAGCCGTCTCAACTGGTTGACGCGCCGGCAACGACACCAGGTCCGCCACGCACACGCCATCGGTGCACCAGTCGCCGTAGGTCGCCCCCGATCCACCGGCGACCGGACGAAACCAATCGCTGACCCGGCCAGGGTCGCCCTCACTGCTCACCAGCAGCGAGCACATCGCCGCCACGAGCGCCACCGCGACCAGAACCACTGCTCCCGCCAGCCAGCGGTGCGCACGGGACAGTCGTCGGCTCCGTTCGAGTCCTCCGAGAACAGCTTTCTTCACACCCACAGCGACAGCCACCGCGACACGCCATCCCCCTTCCGCCCGCCCGACCTGACAAGCATGCTCACTCGTCGTTCTCGGCGTCGAGGATCAGCAGTCATTGGGCTCGCCGAGCTTGACCGCGGACAGCACCGCGTCGCCCTCGCCGATCGGCGTGCCGGGTGCGGGCCGTTGGGCCACGACGATCCAGTTCGAGTCGATGATCTGGCTGCGCCCGGCCCCGGTCGCGTCCTCGCTCCGTGAGTAGAAGACCCCGGTCTCGGACTGGATGAAGTCCTGTGCTGCCTGGAGGTTCATGCACACGACGTTCGGCATGAGGTTGCGCGGGGCCGGCGGTGCAGTCGCAGGCGCCGGCGTGGTGGGGGGTGCGGTGGTGGTCGGCGGCTGCGTGGTCGTGGTCGTCGTCGTCGTCGAGGTCGTCGTCGTGGTGGAGGTGCTCGTCGTCGCTTCAGGCCGCGTGGTCGTCGTTGACGGGCTGGGCGCGATGGTCGATCGCGGCGTGTCGGCCGCTCCGCCAGAGGAGCTGGCGGTACAACCCGTCAGGACCAACGCCACCGCGACAATGCCGTAGACAACCCTCATGGTGTTCCCGCTCCCTGGTACGACCGACTGCTTGGCCGGTACATGCCCACCGTGACCGCTCCGCCGCCTTGGCTGGTCGGCGGCCATCATTGCAGGCCGGTGACCACAGCGGATGGGGTGCTGCCAGAAGCCCTGGACGCCGAAGCGTCCTCGATGACGCGGTCGATGAGGTCGGCGAGGTGGTGGGCGCGGTGTTGGGCGGCGTGCTGGTAGCGCATGGCTGCGGCGGGGGAGGCGTGGCCGCCGTGGGCTTGGACTTCGGCGAGGGTGCCGCCGGCGACGCTGAGCAGGGTGAGGGCGGAGTGGCGGAGGTCGTGGTAGCGCAGGTGAGGGAGACCGACGTGTTCTCGTGCCTCGGTCCAGATGCGTTGCCATACCCCGCGGCGCAGGGGGCCGCCGAGGGCGCCGGTGAAGAGGTAGCCGTCGGGGCCCGGCTCGGCGTGGTGCTCGAGGTGGCGCCGTAGCTCGGCGGCGACGGCACCGGGTATCGGGATCGTCCGGCGACCCTTGTCGGTTTTCGGTCGCCGGAACACCTGGCCTCCTCCTGGAAGCTCCTGGAGCTGGCCTTCGATGGTGATGGTGTTGTGGAGCAGGTTGACGTGGCGCTGGCGCAGGCCGAGTACTTCGCCGAGGCGAAGCCCGCAGAACCCGGCGAGCAGCACGAGACAGCGGTACTCGTCGGGGGTGGCGTCGGCGAGGGCCAGGATCTCGGGAGGTGTGGCGACCGGTCGTTCGGCGGCGTGCTCGCTGCCGGCGCCGCGGATCTGGCACGGGTTGATGTCTCTCGTGGTGTGACACACCGGGGGACGTGTCTGGCCGCAGCAGGCACCTCAGTTGGGGCTCCGGCGCCCGTCGGCCCAGGCGACGGCAGATCCGATGTCGGGGAGGAACCGCTCAGGTCCGAGCTGCTCGGTGAGGCCGACGGCGTCGGCCGTGGCCCGTGCGGGGGCGTGGACCTCGCACAGGCAGAGGTCGACGTCGATGGCGGCGAGGCTGTCGTGCAGCTTGGCCAGGTGCTCGGCGCTCGTCAGGTCGAGGCGATCGCTGGCCTGGAGGTCGAGCACCACCGCCGTGGCCCCGATGGTGGGGTCCGACGCCATCTCCAGTACCGCATCGCGGACGCCCTGCGCGTTGGCGTAGAAGAGGGCGGCGTTGGGTCGCAGGACGAGGACGCCCGGCCGCTCCGGCGAGCCGGGGTGGCGATCGACGTCCACGAAGGTGCCGCTCGATCCGAGCCCGAGCCGGGACACCGTGGGACGGCTGGCCCGCCCGATCACGAGCAGGATCGAGACGACCACCCCGATGATGAGCGCCGGCAGCACGTCGAACGCGAGCACCGACGCCAGGGTGAGCACGGCGAGGGTGAACTCGTTCCGGCTCAGCCGGTAGAGCTCGCGCAGCTCCCGCACCTTCATCAGGTGGGCGACGGCGTGGATGATGAGCGCGCCGAGCACCGCCTCCGGCAGGTCCTCGAACAGCCCGGTCAGGGCGACGACGGTCACGAGGCTGAGCGCGGCGGCGAACAGGGGCGAGACCTCGGAGCGGGCGCCGGCCCCGTCGTTGACCGCCGACTGCGACAGGCTGCCGCCGGCGGCCAGGCCGCCGACGAGGCCGGACCCGAGGTTCGCCGCGCCGAGCGCGAGCAGCTCCTGGTTCGGGTCGAGCCGGTACCGGTACCGGTCCGCGAACGCCGCCGCCGCACCGAGCGACTCGCTGTAGATCACGAGCATGATCCCCGCCGCGCTCGGGATCAGCACCCAGAGGTCGTGGAGGGCGACGCCGGGCACGGCCACCGTCGGCAGCCCTCCCGGGATCTCCCCGACGATGGCCACGCCGTGGTCCGAGAGGTGCAGCGCGCCGCTGGCGGCGATGCCGACCACGAGCACGACCAGGCCGCCCGGGATGCGCGGCGCCCAACGGCCGAGGCCGACGAGCAGGGCGATCGCCCCGAGCCCCACCACCAGCGTCGGACCGCTGGTGTCGCCCAGGTGGGCGACGGTGTGCGCCAGCTGCTCGACGCTGTTGCCCTCGCCGCCCTCGATGCCGAGCACCTTGGGCAGTTGGCGGATGGTGACGAACAGGGCCAGGCCGAACACGAACCCGTCCATCACGGGACGCGAGAGGAAGTCGGCCAGGAACCCGAGCCGCAGCAGCCCGGCCACCACGAACACGACGCCGACGAGCAGGACCAGCGCCGCCGCGAACTGGGCGAAGTCCTCAGCGGTGGCCGGCCGAAACCCGGAGACGGTGGCGAACAGCAGGACCGAGGCGGCCGAGGTGCCCGCCACCACCAGGTGCCGGCTCGTGCCGAACACGGCGTAGAGCCCGAGCGTGGCCAGCAGCGTGTAGAGGCCCGCCTGCGGCGGCAGGCCGGCGAGGCCCGCGTAGGCGATCATCTCGGGGACGAGGAGCCCCCAGATCGTGAACCCTGCGATCAGGTCGGCACCGAGCCAGGACCGGTCGTAGCGACGCGCCCACCCCAGGATGGGGATCCACCGGGCGATCGCCGGTGGCGCCGATGCCTCGTCGGTGCTCACCGCTCGTCGGTCCCGTCGTCGAACACCGTGACCCAGTCGTGGCGCATGCTCACGATCGTCCAGCCTTCCCGCCGACCGAGCTCGGTGATCGGCTCGGCATCGTCGATGGTGCCGGCCACGCTCTCGTACGCGTACTCCCGGCGGTCGTCGTCGTGGTCGACGAGCAGGGCCAGGCCGGGCGAGCGCGCCGCGGCCAGCTCGAGCATCTCGCGATCGCCGAGCGAGTTGCCCGCCGCCAGCAGGGGACGCCGCCCGATGTTGCGCTGGATCGCCTCGACCTTGGCGGGACCCTCGTTCGGCGCGCCGTCGAGCTCGGCGGTGCGCACCAGCGTGGGCACCCCGTCCCGCCGCTCGTAGCGGTAGCGCACCGCCGTGCCCACCACCCGATCGGGCGACACCCCGTAGAGCTCGTCACTCACCGCCCGGACGAACTCCACCCCGCCACCCGACACGATGAACACGTCGCAGCGCCGCTCGCGCAGGGAGTCGAGCAGCTCGACCATGGGTCGGTAGACCATGGTTCGCAGCGGCGGTCCGAGCGGGTGCACGGCTCGGGCGAAGAACTCGCCCACCGCGGCCTGGTACTGCTCGGGGGTCTGCCCCTCGAACAGCTCGGCCAGCGCGAGCGCGACGGCCGGCAGGCCCAGGGCGCCGATCTGCGCGGCGTCGCCGGCGAGCACGGCCGCGTACTCGGCTCGGGCACCGATCGTCGGGTCGGCGTCGGCCACCGCCCGCAGCCGATCGGCGAAGAAGGCGAACTGGGCGTAGTTCGGTCGCTCGCACCAGAGCGTGCCGTCGTTGTCGAACAGCGCCACCCGGTCCGCCGGGGCCACGTCGCCCAGCGCCTCGAGGAAGGAGGCCACCGCATCTCGCGCCGCCCCGGGCCGCCACGACGGCAGAAGACCCTCGGTCATCCGGAGAGCTTCCCACGGGCGTCTCGGCCTGCGGTGGCTTCGCAGACCTCGCTGTGGCGGTCATGGATCCATCGCTACCTGTCCTCGGGCCGGTGCGCGAGGATCGGGCCACGCGCCCCAGCGTCTGACCGGGCCGCCACTTGAGGAGGGAGGCCGACCATGGTGACGGTGATCGGGGATCTGCTCCCTGTGGCGATCGGCGTTGCGCTCAGCCCCATCCCGATCATCGCGATCGTGCTCATGTTGGGCGCCCCCCGGGCACGGAGCAACGGCCCTGCGTTCGCGGCTGGATGGGTCGTGGGCCTCGTGGTCACCTCGGTGATCGTGTTGGCCATCTCCGGGGGTGCCGGGAGCTCCGAGGGCGCTGTGGACGATGGGGTCAACTGGTTCCAGATCGTCGTCGGCTGCCTGTTCCTGGCCATGGCGGCCCGGCAGTGGACCCAGCGGCCGGTTCCGGGCGAAGAGCCGCAGATGCCGCCGTGGATGGCTGCGGTCGAGTCTTTCCGGCCGGCTCGTTCGTTCGGGCTGGGGCTGCTGCTTAGCGGTGCGAACCCGAAGAACCTCGCCTGCACGGCCTCGGCTGCTGCGCTGATCGCTCAGCAGGATCTCAGCGGTGCCGAATCGGCCTGGGCTGTGGCGGCGTTCCTGGTGGTCGCATCGGTCACGGTCGTCGTCCCGGTTGTCATGTACCTGTTGGCTTCGGAACGGTCGAAGGCGCCGCTCCAGGCGATCAAGGACTTCATGACGGCGCACAACACCGCCATCATGATGGCGGTCCTCCTCCTTGTCGGGGGGAAGATCCTCGGCAAGGGGCTCGCCGTCCTGAACTGACGGCGAGCGGCGAACCGGGTCGGTTCCTACTGCTTCCGGTAGCGAGCGCGCAGCACCAGATCCGGATCGTGGTGGGCGTCGGGGGAGATGTCGATCACGACGGTGTCGATCGTGCCGGTGAACTCGCCTCGGGGGGTCACGTAGTCGGGGGTCACGGCGTCGAGGCTGTCGAAGCCGACGTCGAGGCCCTCGTCGAACGAGAACAGTCCCGGGGTGGACTTCTCGATCCGGCCCCCGCCCGCCTCGGTGCCGTCGATCACGAACCGGACGTCGCCGCCCTTGCCAGCACCGCCACCGTCGTAGTCGAAGAGCAGTTCGATGGTGTGGTCGCCGGCGCCGAGCGAGCGATCGGCCCGAACGGTCATGAGATCCATGCCGACGAAGTTGTGGACGTAGGCCGGCACGCCGTCGCGGACGTAGAAGGCCCACCCGCCGAAGCGTCCGCCCTGGGCCACGATCGCCCCCTGGGCGGGCTCGTCGGGGGTGGTGACCGTGGCGGTCACCGAGAAAGAGGTGTTCTTCACGTTCAAGACGGTGTTCTCGTTCAGGCGGCTCATGCCGGGGCGCAGGGTCATCGACGTGCGACCCATCATGAGGTCCGGACGACCGGCGACCTTGGCGTCGAACCGCTCCCGCTGCCGGTCGTCGATCGGTAGGACCTGGTACTTCGTTGCTTCGATGAGGAACCGGTCTTGGAGCTCGCGCAGCTTCTCCGGCTGAGCGGACGCGAGGTCGTGGGCCTGGGTCCAGTCGTCGGGGCCGTAGAGCTCCCACACGTCGTCGTCGAGCGCGGGTGTGACGTCGTCGGGGTCGGGCCAGGGGAGCCAGTGACGGGTCACGGCCGTCCAGCCGTCGTGGTAGATGCCGCGGTTGCCGCCGATCTCGAAGTACTGCGTGCGGTGGCGCTCCGGCGCGTCGGGGTCCTCGATCGCGTACCTGAAGCTGACGCCTTCGAGCGGCTTCTGCTCGACGCCGTTCACCTGCTCGGGTGCGGGGATGCCGGCGAACTCCAAGATCGTGGGCACGATGTCGATCACGTGGATGAACTGGTCCCGGATCTCACCTGCGGGCACGTGGGTCGGATACCGGACGACCATGCCGGTTCGGGTGCCGCCCCAGTGCGACGCGACGACCTTGCTCCACTGGTAGGGCGTGTTCATCGCCTGCGCCCAGCCTGCCGGCATGTGGTTGAACGACGTGGGGCTGCCGATCTCATCGAGGTGAGGTGTGATGTCCGCGGTGCTCATCAGGATGTTGTTCTGGTACGCCATCTCGTTGAAGGTGCCGTACGGGCCGGCCTCGGCTGACGCCCCGTTGTCGCCGAGGATGTAGACGACGAGGGTGTCGTCGAGCGTGCCCAGCTGTTCGAGGTGATCAAGCAGACGGCCGACCTGGTCATCGGTGTGCGTCGCCATCGCGGCGTACGCCTCGAAGAGCCGGGTGCCCACGAGGCGGTCCTCGTCCGAGAGGTCCTCCCAGGCCGGGATCCGGTCGTTCCAGGCCGTCAGCTCGGCGTCCGCGGGTACGACGCCGAGCTCCTTCTGACGGGCGAAGGTGATCTCGCGCTGGCGCTCGTAGCCGTGGTCGAAGGTACCGCGCACCGCGTCGAGGTACCGCTGCGGGACGTGGTGGGGGGCGTGGGTCGCGCCGAAGGCCAGGTAGGTGAACCACGGCTTGTCGGGCGTCAGGGCCTCGAGGTTGCTGATCCACGAGATCGCCTGGTCCACCAGATCCTCAGACAGGTGGTAGCCCTCCTCAGGTGTGCGTGGAGGCTCGACCGGGTTCAGGTTGTCGATCAGGGCCGGCGTCCACTGGCTCGTATCTCCCCCGATGAACCCATAGAACCGCTCGAAGCCCTCGCCCGTCGGCCACCGGTCGAACGGCCCCGCCGGACTCGTCTCCCACGGCGGGGTCTGGTGCATCTTGCCGAACATCGCGGTCGCGTAGCCGTTCATCCGCAGCGTCTGGGCGATCGTGGCGCAGTCGTTGGGTCGCACCCCCGTGTAGCCCGGGATCGAGGTGGCCACCTCCGCGAGCGCACCCATCTCCGCGGTGTGGTGGTTGCGCCCCGTCATCAGCGCCTGGCGGGTCGGCGAACACAGCGCCGTCGTGTGGAAGCGCGTGAATCGAACCCCCTCGGTCGCGACCCGTTCGGCCGAGGGCATCGGGCACGGTCCCCCAAACGCGCTGCTGACACCGAAACCCATGTCGTCCACCAAGATCAGGAGCACGTTGGGAGCGCCGCTCGGCGGGCGAAACGGTCGCGCAGGCTCCGGCGCACGAGCGGCGCGAGCGTCGACCGGGGTGTCACCAACGACCCGGCGATGTCCGATCGGGAGGCGAGAGCGATCCTGCGTTCCGTCCATGCGCGCCGACGATAGCGACGCCGAAACTTGGAGGGTGTGAAGTCCGTGGCGACGATCTCATGGGTTTGTCGCAACGCTCCCGAACCGATCCTCCCAACGACGGACAGAGTTGGGAACTCGTTGGCTGCGCACCTCTGCAACACGACGCGCCGCTCGCAACCAGCTCGACCCCCTACCGCAGCTTGTTGCCAGCGGTACGGGTTCGAGCCCTCCCCCATCGACGACCTCACCCTGATGCTGCTCGTGAAGGACCTCCGAGCCTGACGATCGAACGAGTCGCCTCAGAGCTCCCCTGGTGGAGGCGTTCGAAGAGCGGTGATCAGGGGTGCCAGGCTCCCCACTCCCGGGGTGGGTGCGGACGACGGCGCGAGTCCCCGACCCGGGGCACCTACACGGCCAAGCGGTTCCTGCGAGTCGTGACCAGCCCGGCCGTGCGGCGACCATCACCGTCGACGGTGAGGTGGCCAACGCCTATGGCGTGTGGCCCCCCAAGGTCCCGGGCCTCGACGACATCTGCTTCGGGCCCGTTCCCGGCAACGTCGCGCCTCCGCGCCAGAACGCGGTGTCGGTCACGGCAGGAGCCACACGCACGATCACCGGCACGTACGCCGCTTGCTGAGCCCGCCCCGCGGCCCGGTCGGCTGCTCCGTGGAACCACGCCCAGGTGGACGGGGTGCGAGCCGCAGGCCCTTGTGCGAGCATGGTGCGCGGGCACCGGAGATCGGAACGGGCCCGTCAAGGGCTGCGAAAGGAACTCGCCGATGAGCGTCGCCACCCCGTCGACCGAGGTCACGCAGGACGGCGGCGCCGGCGGCGGCGAAGCCTCGGGGCAGGAGGGCGCGTTCCTGCGGTCGCTGTTGGTGATCGCCAGCCTGGGCGCGGCGGCGATCCACTTCGCGTTCGCGCCCGCGCACCTCGAAGAGCAGACCTCGCACGGCCTCTTCTTCCTCGCCGTCGCCTGGCTCCAGATGGGTTGGGCCTTCGCCGTGTTCCGCGCGCCCTCGGCGCTCGTCTACCGAGCGGGGATCGCCCTGAACCTGGGAGTCCTCGCCGTCTGGCTCATGTCGCGCACCGTCGGCATCGACGGTGAGGTCGAGCCGTTCGGCCTCGCCGACTCCGTCGCCGCCGGCCTCGAAGCCTTCGTCGTGCTCGGCTCCCTGGCTCCGATCGCCAAGCGGGCCAACCGCGTGCGGATGCCTGAGCTCTACCGCGGTGCGGTGGTCGGCGCGGTCGCCGTCGCCGTCGCCGCTCTGGTGTCGGTGTCCATGACCCCGTCGTTCAGCGGCCACACCCACGGCGAGGCAGCCCACGGCCACACCGCCGACGGCCACGTCGACACCACGGTTGCCGCGGCACCGTTCGACCCGGCCAAGCCGGTCGACCTCAGCGGCACCGCCGGCGTGACCGCCGAGCAGCAGGCCGCCGCCGAGGCACTGGTGGTCCGCACCCTGCGGGATCTCCCCCAGTGGGCCGACCAGAAGACGGCCGAGGCCGCCGGGTTCAAGACCATCGGCGACGGGTTCACGGGCACCGAGCACCTGATGAACCGCAAGAACATGGACGACGACGTCATCCTCGATCCGAACAAGCCGGAGTCGCTGGTGTACGACGTCGACCGCGCCACCGGCAAGAAGACGCTCGCCGCCGCCATGTACATGGTCAAGGAGGGCACGCCGTTGGCCGACGTCCCCGACGTCGGCGGGGCGCTCATGCAGTGGCACATCCACAACAACCTCTGTTACAACGACCAAGGCCGCGTGTCGGGGCTCACCCGCGGCGACGGGACGTGTGCCCCGGGCCTGGTCAAGCCGCCGGAGACCCCAATGATCCACGTCTGGATCCGCCCCAACGAGTGCGGTCCCTTCGCTGCGCTCGAGGGCGTCGGAGCCGGTGCGGTCGCTGATGGCGAGACCCGCCTGTGCGACCACGCGCACGGCAGCCAACCCTGATCTTCGGGGCAGGTGCGGCGCCAGGAGGCGCCTCAGCAGATGCCCTGGCGGGCGCCGGGATCTCGGTCACCGGGGACGTCGACCGAGCGATCAGTTGGTCTTGGTGTTCTCCATGTGGCGGTGGGGGCCGATGAAGCCGATGTGGACCTTGCCGGTGGAGCCGCGGGTGTCGTCGTGGAAGTACACCCGGGGCGCGATCGGGCCACCGCCTTCGGCGACCTTGAGGTGGGCCCACATGTGGACGGCGCCCGACGGGTCCACCTGGGGGTCGACGGGAAGGAGGCGTTGGCGGCGCAGGCGGTCGTTGGTCTGGACCGTCTCGGACTCGCGCATGGCGAGCTTCTTGTCGCTGCCGGGCCAGGCCCAGGGATCGCCGCTGTGGAGACACCACTGCTTGAAGTTGCCGTCGTAGCCGGCCCGTGCGTAGGTGTCGAGGGCGCGCAGGCCCCGCCAGGTGCTCGCCGCCCACGCCGGGCCGTTGGGGTGCGCGTCCAGGTCGTCGACGTCCCGGCAGGCCGCCGCGTGGATGGCCAGCCCGGACAGGTGCAGGCGGGCCAGGTCCACCGCGCCGCGCACGGTGGCGGGGATGACCGACCCGGCCTCCACCTCGGACGAGGCGGCGACCGGGCGTGCTCCCGTCCCCCAGAGGTGCTTGAGCTCGATCGAGGCCCCGCTCAGCTCCTCTTCGGTGGCGAGCAGGTCCGCCTGGGTGTCGAAGAGGTCCTCCTCGAGGCGAGCGAGCTGCACGCGCAGGTCGTCGCGCTCGGCGCGCAGTCGGGCGATCTCGGCGTCGGCGAAGCGGACGTCGGCGGCGGCGCCATCGCCACCGTGGAGTTGCCGGCGGATCTGATCGAAGCCTGGGGGCGGCTGACGAGCGGTGATGACCGTGGCCAGCAACCCGGCGAAGATCCGCGCCGGGATGGACTCGTGGAACCCCAACCGGGACGCCTCGATCACCCGGTGGCGGTCCGGGCGCAGCCCGTAGACGCCCTGGTTGGGCAGGTAGAGCCGGGCCGCCCCGTGGCCCACGGCGAGCTCGTCGCCGAGCGCGGCTCGAAGAGCGTCGTCCTCGCCGGGCGGCAGCACGAACACCTGGGCGGCTCCGGCCAACGCCCGCAGGGTGGTGGTGGCCCGACCCATGGTGGTGGCCACGTCGAAGGCCTCGTCGTGCGAGAACACGATCAGCGGCAGCGACCTCGCGGTGTTGCGCACCAGCCCCGCCACCGCCTGCCCCAGCACGGCCGGCACCTTCGTGGTGAGCCGCACCTGGTCCACCCGGGCGCCCACGCCGGCGTCGAGCAGCATCAGCACCAGATTCGGTGCGGGCACCAGCCGCCGGGCGACGGACGAAGCCGCCGCCTCGGCCACGTCGGTCCACAGCCAGCCGTCGCCTCGCTCGTCGGTGAGGGCGACCAACGTGGTGGTCTCCTGTGCCCTGCTCTCGGTGGCCGGCCGGGTCAGCTCGAGCCGGATGCCCTCGACCCGGTCCACGTTCGCACGGCGGACGGCGACGCGATCGCCGCCGCTGCGCTCGACGGTGCCCTCGATCGGGAGGCGGTCATCGAGCCCCTTGGAGCCGAGCCAGGCGGCGAACACCCCGGCCGCGTGAGCGCCGAGACCGGGATGGTCGTCGTTCCACACCGCCCGGTACAGCAACGCCACTGGCAAACCTCCTCGTGCCACCGCTGCTGTACCAGGTATCGGCGGCTCGTGACCGGCACCGAGGGTGCTCGGATTCCTACTGGTAGGATTCCAACTATGAAGGTCACCGAGAAGGGCCAGATCACGATCCCCAAGGACCTGCGCGATGCGCTCGGCATCGGTGCCGGCACCGAGGTCACGTTCGAGGTGGCACCCGACGAGCGCGCGCTCGTGGTGCGGAAGGTGACCGATGGTCCGACGCGGGGACAACAGCTCGCTCGGCGCCTCCGCGGCCGAGGCGACGTGCCGATGACCACTGACCAGATCATGGCCCTCACCCGGGCCGACTGAGCCGTGGCCAACGGCACGCTCGTGGACAGCAATGTCTTGCTCGACGTCCTCACGGAGGATGCCACGTGGCTCGACTGGTCGCTCGAAGCCCTGGCCAGCGCCGCCGAGGCGGGACCGCTCTTCATCAACCCGATCATCTACGGCGAGGTGTCCATCCGCTTCAGCCGCGTCGAGGACCTCGACGCGGCCCTTCCTCCGCAGGACTACCGGCGCCTCGCCCTGCCCTGGGCGGCGGCGTTCCTCGCCGGCAAGGCGTTCGCGTCCTACCGCCGCAACGGCGGCACTCGAACGTCGACACTGCCCGACTTCCTCATCGGTGCCCACGCCGCGGCACAGGAGCTCACGTTGCTCACACGAGCCGTCGCCCGCTACCGGACCTACTTCCCGACGGTGGAGCTCACGACGCCGGCGCGCTGACCCCCGCGTCTGCCTCCGGCCCTACGATCGGGCCATGGATGACGCAGCGAGCGATGCCTACTTCGAGGTCACGGTCGACGACGGCGCCGTCCCGCCGCTGATCGAGGTGTCCGGTGAGCTCGACGCCGCCTCGTCGGTGGAGCTCGGCCAGGCCCTCGACTCGGCGCTGTCGGCGGGATCGGGCCTCACGTTGGACCTGGGCCGGGTGACCTTCATCGACTCGTCGGCGCTGCGCGTGGTCATGCTCGCCGCCCAGCGCGCCCAGGCGGACCCGCCGCAGCCGTTGACGGTCTCGGAGGCCAGCGATGCCGTCCGGCGCATCTTCGAGATCACCGGCGTCAGCGCGCTCCTGTCGCTGTAGGACGTCAGCCCGGCGACGGTCGGGTCACCCGGATCAGCACGGCGGCCACGTCGTCGGTGGTCGGCCTCCGGTGCGGATCGAGGTCGCGGACCCCGACCACCAGGTCGTGCAGGCTCGTGTCGAGATCGCCGTCGGGACATGCCGCCAGGCGCTCGGCGAGCCGCTCGATGCCCCGATCGATCGTCTCGCCGTGCCGTTCGACGAGCCCGTCGGTGTAGGCCAGCACCAACGAGCCCTCGGGCATGGGGACGTACTCGAGCTCGCCGGCCTCCACCGCCAGGCCGAACATGGGGTGTTGGTTGGCGTCGAGGGTGGTGACGGTGCCGTCGGAGTCTCGGACCAGCGCCCACGGATGACCGGCGCTGTGGTAGCCCAGCCGGCCTCGTTCCGGGTCGAGGTGCAACAGCAGGGCGGTGGCGAAGGTGGGCTCGGGGCCGGTGACCATCGTGTTGGCGAGGGCGAGGACCTCGCCGAGCGGGGTCCCGGCGCGGAGGAGCCCCGTCAGGAGGTGCTGGATCTGCGCCATGGCGGCCACCGCGTCGACCCCGTGGCCCACCACGTCACCGATGATCACCACCACGCTGCCGTCGCCGAGGGGAACGGCCTCGTACCAGTCGCCACCCATGCCGACCGCCGTCGCCGCCGGCTCGTAGCAGGCCGCCATGTCCAGGCCGTCGACGGTGGGCAGCGGGATCAGGAGGCGACGCTGCATGGAGGCGATCACCGCGTGCTCGGCCTCGAACAGCCGGACGCGCTCGAGGGTCTGCGCGGCCAGGCCGCCCAGGGTCGCCAGCCGCGACCGGAGCCGGTGGTCGAAGCGCATCGCCATCGGCCAGCCGAACGCGACGGCGCCGATGGCCGCGCCGTCGCTGTCGGCGAGCGGAAGGACGGCGGTGGCGCCGAGGCCGACGCGCTCCGCGAGCGGCACCATCTCCGGATACCGGTTCCGGAAGTCGTCGAGGTCGGCGATCCAGACGGGTCGCTGCGCGTGGAACGCGTCGGTGAGCGGCATGGCCGCGTCGAGCGGGACCCGGTCGTAGCGCTCGAGGATCTCCCCGCGCCCGGGATCGGGGGCCACGGTGGCCAGCGTCGCCGTCTCGCGGTCGACGAGGCGCAGGTTGGCGATGTCGGCGCGCAGGTGCGACGACCCGTGCTCGCGCAGGAGCCGGGCGACCTCGTTGGTGGTGCGCGCCGCCGCCATCGACGCGGCCAGATCGGCCAGCTCCTCGGTGTGGCCCGCCAGCTGCGAGCGGACGATGCTCTGGCCGCACAACCGCGACAGCGTCTCGATGGCGTTGAGATCGACCTGGTCGAGCGTGGTCGGCCGCTCCCAGGTGAGGGTGAGGACGCCCATGGGCTGGTGCACGTCGTCATAGAGCGGCGAGGCCACGAGCGCCCCGTCGACCACCTCCCCGGAACCGGAGGCCGACGGGACGTCACCTTCGTGGAGGATGGTCTCGGTCTGCACCAGAGCAGCGGCCATCGGGCCGGCGTCGGTGAGCGGCACCACCCGCCCGCCCGGACCGGTCATGGTGATGCTCACCGCATCGAGGGCCAGGCCCACCTCGGCCCGGTCCGCGCCCAGCACGCTGGGCGCGTCCTGGGCGATGACGGCCAGCACCTGGTCCACCTGAGCGGCGGCGGCCAGACGGCGGCCGAGGTTGGCCAGCGCGGCGTCGGTGCGAGCGGTGCGGTCGCGCTGGTTGCGGAGCCGCCGGTTGTCCAGCGTGGCGGCGATGCGTGCCGCGATGGCCTTGGCGACGGTGAGGTCGTCGTCGGTGTAGGACCGGTGACCGTCGGCCATCACGAACTGCATCGCACCCAGCGAACGGCCGTGCTTGGCGAGCGGGACCGTGATCGCGCTGCGCAGCCCGAGGTCCCTGACGATCTGCTGTTGCTCGGCGCTGGCGTCGGAGGTGGCGATCAGCTCCTCGTCGATCGACGGATGGAACTCGGTCCGGCCGGTGCGGATCACCGCCGCCACGCCGCTCGGCGCGTCGGGATCGAACGGGTAGCGGGCCAGGAGCTCGCGCGCGTAGCGGACCATGTCCGGGTCCCGGTGGGCGATCTCCACCGAGGGCACGCGTTCGGTCTCGGACTCCAGCACGTGGATGGTGCACCAGTCGCCGAGGCGAGGGACCACGGCCTGGGTGACCCGGGCCATCAGCGCGGGCAGGTCGTCGGCGTCCTCGAGCGCCTCGTTCACCGCCGCCACCAGCTCGAGGCGCTCGCGCTGCACCCGCTCACGGGCCAGGGACTCGACGGCGAGCTCGGCCAGGCGGGCCCGCTCCCGTTCGGTCTCGGCCCGCTCGGAGATGTCGTGCGCGCACCCGATCGTTCCGGTCACGTCGCCCGCGGCGTCGAAGGTGACCCGGCCGGCGCCTTCGATCCAGCGGACGTCGCCCGACGGCGTGACCACCCGGTGTTCCAGGCGGTAGTGGGACCGGGCGGCGACCGCATCGTCGACGACCTTCAGCACGGCGTCACGGTCGTCGGGGTGCAGCAGCGCCTCCCACGCCTCGAACGTGCCGTCGAAGGTGCCGGGCTCCACCCCGAAGAGCCGTTCCATGGCGGGGTCCCATCGCGTCAGGCCGGACGCCTGGTCCCACCGCCACGTCCCGAACCCGCCGGCGTCGAGGGCCAGGCGGAGGTGGCGGGTCAGGTCGAGGTCCGGGTCGACCTCCGGTGCCGCCGGCTCGTCCTTCCTCGCCCCCACGTGGTCATCCTCCCACAGCCATCAACCCCCGCTCCGGGGGACGACGCGTCAGAAGCGGCTGGCGAACGTGGTGGCCCAGATGCGGCTGTAGGTGACGCCCTGGTCGTCGGCGATGTTGCTCGCGACGATCGTCCACGTCTCGCCGGCGCTGGGCGCCCGGCCGGGTCGCCAGACCAGGGTGGGGGCGCACGCGCCCTCGCCGCGCACCAGCTGGGTGACGGCCACGGTGCCGCCCTTCGAGCTCTTGACCGTGATCCGCGCCTGGCCGACGTCGTGGCCGGTGGGGACGGTCACGCTGAACCTGTCGAGCAGGCCCACCGGGTGGGTGATCCCGTAGGGGACCACACCGGGGTTCGGCCAGGCGATCAACCCCTCTCGGGCGGCTCGCCCGTCGAACCGTCCGCTGGGCAGCACCCGCACGGCGTCGAAGGGGTACCCGTTCAGGCGCCCGGACTTGAGCGTCACCCGACCGATGCCCACCGTCGTGGTGCCCGGGCACAGCAGCCATCGCCGGTGGCCGACCTGGGCGTTGCTCGCCCCCGGGTCGGCGATGAAGCCCCGCATCGGGTCGGGGTCGCCCTGGGCGATGTTCGAGGTCGCCGCCCCCTCGGCCCCCAGGCTCGTGTAGCAGGCCCAGCTCGTGGGGGGCTTGTGGCTCAGGGACTGGTTGGCCGCCAGCATCAGCGCCGCCGCCTGGGCCGACGCGGTGTGCGAGGCGCTCTCCTTGACCGGCCCCACGCCGGCGAGGGCGCGGTACGCGTTGAGCTTCTTCAGCGCCGTCGCACGGAACGCGCTCGACGTGGTGCCGGCTCGACACGGCGAGGTGGTGCCCGTGTCGCCGCCCGACGGCATCCGGAGCGTGATCTCACGCCAGCGCCGGGTGAGCGCGGCCGGATCGGTGACGCCCGACGGGCGGCAGCCCTTGGCCCCTTGCTCCCCGGACGGACCGGTGACCCGCGTGGTCAGCCGACCGCTGAGCTGTCGGTTCGAGCTGTAGGCGGCCACCGCGACATGGTGGGCACCAGAAGGGAACCCGGCCAGGTGGCACGAGGCCGCCGGCAGCGACACCTTGGCAAACTCGGCTCCGTCGACCGTGATGCGGTAGGTCACCGGCGCCCCGCGGGTCGGCGGCACCGCCTCGGACCACGACAGCACGGTGGCCCCGCCGGCGGTGGTGGCGATCAGCTTGCTCCCGGCCGGGAACCGTGGAGCTGAGGCAGCTCCGCTGAGCGTCAGCACCGCCGCGACCGCTCCGACCACCGCCAACGCCGGGACCGCCGGCCACCGCGTCCACCGTCCGCCACCCACCATGGTCTCCCCCCTCGTTCGTCGGCAGGGTGACCTGCCCGGGGCGTCGCTGTCAAGAGGGCGGAGGGTCTGGCCCGGGTCTGGGCCGGGTATCAGAGCGATCGGGGGAGCGGCCCCGTCCCGGGAGGCCACCCCACCCGGCTCTCGGGGCGGGGTCCTCACCCCGGTCAGGACGGGCCGAGGATGACGGTCTGGGTCGCCGCCTTCGAGCCGCGCACCACGAGGCGGGCGAGGCTGGTCTGGCGGCTGTAGGTGCCGCCTCCCCCGCTCTCGTGACCGCGCTGCCAGGAGGCGTAGGCGACGCGCAGGACGCCGGCGGGGTCTCGGAACGCGGTGAGCGCGCCCACGCCGGACCGGTTGGCACCGGCCTTGAGGAACGGGCCCCGGCCGTCGAGGGTGCAGGGGCCGACGGGCGAGGCGCAGCGGGCGAACCCGGTCAGGTAGCGGCTCGTGCGCCAATCGCCTGCCGAGTAGAAGAGCAAGTAGGTGCGGGTCGTCGGCTCGTAGACCATCGAGGGGTTCTCGAGGAACGTCGGACCCAGGCGGCTGTCGTCGACGCCGTCGTGCCAGCCGTAGCGCTGGCTCGCCAGGGTGGTGGCCCTGGCGTTGAGGCCACCGACCACCTTGCCGTCGGCCGAGAGGCGCAGGGCGCCGATGTTGTCCCTGGTGCGCGAGAGGGCGACGAGCAGGTACAGCGCGCCGTTCGGCGCCCGGACCACCTCGGGGTCGAGCGCACCGCGGCCCCAGGGGTTGGAGCCGCGCTCGGGCGGCAGACCGCAGTAGATCGGTGCGCTCTCCGGGGCGTAGGGCCCCAGGGGCGCCGACGCGACGGCGCGCCCGATGCACTGGTCGTTGCCCCGGTCGGTGGCCCCGCGCCGGTGGGCGGCGAAGTACACGACGTAGCGGGCGCCGACCTTGGCGGGCGATGGCGCCCAGATCTGCGCGTCGGCCGGGTTCACCCACGCGGGCAGACGCGACAGCGCGTTGCGCGGGGCGCTCGCCCACGCCGCCTGGCTCTGGTCGAGGGTGCCGGAGAAGGTGGTGAGCTCGCGCACCGGCAGCCGCATGTTGTTCGACGACCCGAACAGGTAGGTCTTGCCGCCGACCACCAGGAGCCCGGGATCCGAGCTGTCCCAGACCGTGGGCGCCACGGCGGCCTGCCGCAGGCCCGGGCGACCAAGGGGTGGCGCTGCGGCCGAGGCCTGGCCTGCACCCACCACCGCCAACGCCGCCGCGCACGCGATCGCGGCGCCCAACCGGCCCCCCACCTTCATCCCCCCACCTCCGCTGCCGTGAACGCCGCTGAGCGTACTCCTGCCTGGTCGCCCGGTCGCGGGGTGGTGCGAGGAAGCCCTCGCTCAGCGGTCCCAGTGGCGGTGGAGGGCGAGGTCCTCGAAAAACGCGTCGTGGGTGTCGGTGACCCCCGGCTCCTCGAAGCTCATCCCGAGCGACGCCGCCCACGGCACGTCGAGGATGGCGAGCGTCTTGTGGTGGCGGTAGGCCTCCTGGACGAACAGCGCCGTGGTCTCGTCGGGCTCGGCGGCCAGCACCACGCCGTCGTACTCCACGGCGTCGGTGATGTGCACCGTGCGATCCACCGGCACGCCTCGCGCCAGCTTCCCGAGGTGGGGGCCGACGGCCACGATCTCCACGCCGAGCGGGCCCGCGGCGGCGCGCCAGGCCGAGACCATGCGGCTCGGCGTGTCGTCGTCGACCAGGACGGCCACCAGCTGTGCCTCCGAGGTGGGCGGATCCCGGTGGTCGGCCGGCACCGCTCGCGCGGTCCGAGGCTTCACGGTCGATCGCCTGGGTGCCATGGGGGGTGCTCCTCGGAGTAGGCCTTCTGGCCCATACCCCGAGCGCCCCGCCCCCATACGGAGGTGGGTCGGTTTCGGTGGACGGCGAGGGGGGAGCCACCGGACCGCCGAGGCGGCATCGGTGGCTCCCCCCCGGGTTCACCCGGGTCGGACTGGGATCAGACGGCCTCCTCGCCCTGCTCGCCGGTGCGGATCCGCTGGAGCTGGTCCACCGTGGTGACCCAGATCTTCCCGTCGCCGATCTTGCCGGTCTGGGCCGAGGCGCTCAGGGCCTCGACGATCCGGCCCACGTCGGGGTCGTCGACCACGACCTCGACCTTCACCTTGGGGACGAAGTCGATGGTGTACTCCGTGCCTCGGTAGACCTCGGTGTGGCCGGCCTGGCGGCCGAACCCCTGCACCTCGCTCGTGGTCATGCCGTTGACGCCGGCAGCCTTGAGGGCGGCTTTGATGTCGTCGAGCTTGAAGGGCTTGACGATCGCGGTGATGAGCTTCATGTGGTCTCTCCTCGTCCGTGCGGGGTCAGCCGGCCGAGCCGGCGTGGTAGGCGGTCTCGCCGTGTTCGGCGAGGTCGAGGCCACCGACCTCGGTCTCCTCGCTGACGCGGACGCCGATGGTGGCCTTGAGGGCGAGCATCAGCACGAAGGTGACGATGAACGAGTAGACGATCGTCACGCCGTT
>CAZIVZ010000008.1:0-27250 GCA_964542495.1 uncultured Aquihabitans sp. | reverse complement strand
GGATCATGAACGGGCCGTAGTGGCCGTAGTCGGCCGGCCACCAGTCCTTGGAGTCGGTGAGCACCGCGGCGATGTCGGCCTTGACCGCCGGCAGGTCGAGCGTCTCGAACTCGGCGGCGTAGTCGAACCCGTCGTCCATCGGGTCGATCAGCGGCGAGTTGGCGTTGAGCGGGCGCAGGTTGAGCTGCTCGGGCCACCAGTGCTGGTTGGCCATCGAGCCCTTCGCGGTGTGCGAGTGGCCCAGGACGGGACACCTCGCGGAGGGGGCATCCTCCTCGTCGGTGGTGGTGACGGGTCCCGTGTCTTGATCGCTCATGGTGGTTCTCCTCGGGGAAGGGGGGTGGGGTGTTGCGCAGGTCAGGTGGGTGGCTGCTGGCAAGCGGGGCACAGGCCCCGGTAGAGGACCTCGGCCTCGTCCACCAGGTAGCCGTGGGTGCTGGTCGGCTGGAGCGAGGCGGTGGTAGCGGAGGGTACGACGTCTGCCAGCGCTCTGCAGCGGCGACGCTCCAGGTGGTTGTGATGGTCGTCGCCCACGCACCACCTCCAGTTCCTCGGCCCCGTCGTCACGGCGAGGGCTACCCTGGCGTCGCCGGGGCCGAGCGGGGCTCGTGTGCCGGCCGGGCAGTGGAGGGGGTGGGTGGCGCGATGCACCCGATCGTGGAGGTTCGGTCACCGGGCGGCACGGCGGTGCTCGTGGTGGTGGACCGACGGCTGGAGCTCGGACGGGAGGCCCCCGACGTCGTGCTGGGCGACCCCCTGGCCAGTCGGCGCCATGCGGCGATCGACGTGGCCGGCGGCGTGGTGACCGTCGAGGACCTGGCCAGCAGCAACGGCACCCTCGTGAACGGGGTGCCCATCTCCATGAGGACCCCCTTGCGAGCGGGCGACGTGGCCCTGATCGGCGACACCGAGCTCCGCCTCTCCGGCCTCGGGGCCGAGCCCCTGCCACCACCGGTGGCCGCGGTGACCGACATCCGCGGCACCACCATCAGGGGCGGCCCGGTGACGCCGACGCCCCCCGTGGTCCGGCCCACCACCGCGGTCACCGCACCCGCAACTCGACCCCCGACTCCGCCCATGACCCCGCTACCGCCACCGCCGCTGCCGGCCCCGTCCCCCGCCGTGGTGTCGGCACCCGCCTTGGCCACCACGCACGCCGACGTGCGGACCACGTCGATCGACCTGGTGGCCGCCCAGGTGGTCGGCGACGTCGGGGCCACCGAGCGCGCCGTCGCCGGTGACCGGGAGGTGCGACCGGTCGGTGACCAGATGGGCTCGACCCTCACCATCGCGTTCAGCGACATCGAGGAGTCCACCCAGCAGGCCGAGGCCATGGGCGATCACCGCTGGTACCGGGCACTGATCGCCCACAACGCCATCATCGAGGGACTGGTGGAGGCCTACGAGGGCACGGTCGTGAAGTCGGTGGGCGACGGCTTCATGATCACCTTCCCCAGTGCGGGATCGGCCACCCGTTGGGCCATCGGCGTGCAGCGCCAGATCCTCTCCTACGGGGTCGATCACCCCGAGGAGGCGGTCCGGGTGCGGCTCGGCCTCCACACGGGCGAGGCGATCCACGCCGGGGGCGACCTGTTCGGGATCCACGTGAACACCGCCGCCCGCATCGCCGGCCTCGCCGCCGGCGGCCAGATCCTGGTGTCGTCGCTCACCCGCGCCATCGCCGCCCCGACCGGCGACTTCGACTTCGGGCCCGAGCAGGCCGTGACC
The DNA here is from genome assembly GCA_964542495.1 of uncultured Aquihabitans sp. Lineage (GTDB taxonomy): Bacteria > Actinomycetota > Acidimicrobiia > Acidimicrobiales > Iamiaceae > Aquihabitans. The sequence continues at coordinate 25,522 of CAZIVZ010000008.1, read as the reverse complement.
CTGAAGGGCATGTCCGGGTCGTACGCGGTGAGCGAGCTGCTGTGGACCCCCGAGGAGCAGGACGAGGCCCCTCACAAGTTCTGAAGCGCCTCGTCGAGCCGGCGCCGCCGCCCCAGGACGAGGACGGCCTGTGCAGCCACCACCGACGCGACCGCCCCGAGCGCACCGCACACGACCACCGTGATCCACGTCGGCCGGCTGATGCCCACCACCCACATCCACAGGACCACGTCGACCCCCGCGAGGCCGCCCAGGACGGCCATGCCCTCGAACGCCGACCGCTTGCGACGCCCGAGCCGGAGGGGCGTGGTCGTGGACGCCACGTAGGCGGCCACCACCGCGGCGAGCACCAGGGCGAGCACGGCCGCCAGGGTCACGCCGACGTGGTCGGACCGGACGGCGAAGTCACGCCGGGCGATCGGGTCTCCCTCGACGTCGGCCAGCACCAGCTCGGCCGCCAGCTCCCCGCTGGTTACCAGGCGAGCCGTCTGCACCGACGGAGCGGCCACCAGGGTGCCGTCGGCATCGGGCACGAACGGCGCCAGGTCCGAGCGGCCGACCGCGAGGCCCAGCACCTCGAGCTCGATCTGGGCGGTGGCGACGCCCTGGAGGTCGGCGGGGACGCGGACCTCGAGCGGCTGCTCCAGGTCGGCGCGGATGACCGAGCCGCCGCCGAGCCCGGTGCCCGACACCGTCACCTCGTCGGGCACGCCTCCCCCGCTCGACCCCGACCCGCCGGTCCCGAGACCCAAGGCCGCGACCACCACCATGAGCAGCGCCAGGGCCGACGCGATGGCGAGCTGGCGGGTGGGGACCTCGGGCGGGCGCAGGAGCGCACTCACCGGCACCACCTCGCGCGGGTCGACGCCGCGCAGGTCGAGCGACGGGGCCGGCTCTTCGCGCTGGGAGCGCATGACCGGCCCCGGGCCTCCGCCGCCGGCGATGGCGGTCTGGCGCGACGCGGCCGCCGGCGCGGCGCGACCCCGTTGGACCGTCGCGCGGCTACCGGCCGCTTCGACGCCGTCGCCGACCGAGGCGGGCTCGACGGCGTCTCGCGCCGCGGTCCCGGTGGCGCCGGACCCGTTCGACCCGGCTGACGCGGCGGCACCGACCACCTCGACCCGCCAGGCCGGGCCCCAGGACCCCTCGGCCGCGGCGGCGATGGCGGCGGCGAGCTCGTCGGCGCGGGCGTAGCGCCGGGCCGGATCCCGGTCGAGGGCACGCATGACGACGGCGGCCAGCACGCTGGGCACCGCCGGCGCCACGTCGGCCAGCGGCACCGGCGCCTCATCCACCCGGCGCTGGAGGAGCGCCACCGCGCCTCCCTCCTCGGAGAAGGGCAGGCGGCCCGACAGCAGCTCGTAGAGCATGGTGCCGGCCGCGTACACGTCGGCCCCCGGTCCCACCGGCTCGCCCAGAGCCTGCTCGGGCGCCATGTAGGCAGGGGTGCCGAGCACCTCACCGTCGAGGGTGGCCAGCGTCTCCTCACCGCCCAGCACCGTGGCGATCCCGAAGTCGGCCACCTTCACCGTGTCCCCGGCGTCGAAGAGCAGGTTGTCGGGCTTGACGTCACGGTGCAGCACCCGCTTGTCGTGGGCGTGCTGCAGCCCGGCGCAGGTGGCCTCCACGATTGCGCAGGCCTCGGGCATCGACAGCCCCTCGTGCCGGAACCGGTCCCACACGGTGCCGCCTGGGAGCGATTCCATGACGAGCAGGCACAGGCCGCGGTCCTCCACGTAGTCGTAGACGGGAACGATGTTCGGGTGGGTGAGCGACGCCAGGAGCTTGGCCTCCCGCCCGAACCGGTCGACCACCGCCGGGTCGAGGGCGAACGTCTTGGGGAGCCGCTTGATCGCCACCTTGCGGTCGAGCTTGCGGTGGGTGCCGGCGATCACCTCACCCATGGCCCCGCGCCCCAGCTCCTCGCCGAGCTCGTAGCCGGGGAGCGCCTCCTCCATCGTCGGCTCAGGCATGGACCGCCCCTTCCATCCGGGCCGCGTGCTCTCGGAGCGCCACGTCGATCTCGTCCTCCTCGATCCGCAGCCGACCCGGCGACAGCAGGCCCAGGAGGAAGAACCCGATGCCGGGGATGATCACGAGCGGCGGCCACACCTCGGGGTACGGCGCCAGGACGCGCAGCGCAGAGAGCGCGAAGCACAAGGTCAGGCCGAGCCCCACGCCGGCCACGGCGAACCGCAGGCCGCGCATGAGCCGGCTCGGAGGCAGCCGTCGCCGGGCGGCGAGCCACAGGTTCAACCCCACGGTGGCCGCCGTGAACACCACCAGCAGCAGACCGAACCGGCCGTAGAGCGACCGGCTCGAGCCGGCCACGTCCATGGTGAAGCGCTGCTCGCCCACCACCTGGCCCCGTCCGTCGTAGGCCACCACGGCCCCGGGGACGAGCCCCATGGCCTGGTCGCCGATGTCGTGGATCGGCAGGGTGAAGGTGAGGTCGCGCTCCTGTCCGGCCGGCACGTCGAGCTCCACCACCGTGTCGTACGAGACGAAGGTGACACCGAGCGCCGTGGCGCCCAGCTTCACGCTGCGCACCTCCACCGGGGACGACGAGCGGTTCGTGACCGCCATGGTCACCTCCACCTGCTGCTCGTGGCCCAGCTCGATCGGGTCGTTGGCGCCGGCGTCGGCCACCGTCCGCCCGTCGAGGGAGGCCTCGACGTCGAGCGGCGGCCCCGCCCACGCCGGTGAGGCCAGGGCGGTCGACACCGCCAACGCCGTCGACGCCACGGCGACGCCGGCGGCCAGCCGACCTCCTCGGGCCCTCCGCGTCCTGGTCGTGCGCATCGCCTGCCCTCTCGTCGATCTCATCGGTCGTCCTGGTTGGCGGGTCCGGGCAGGCTCACCAGAGCGAGCAGCCCGAGCATCAAGAAGGCCACGATCCCGATCGACGAGCCGGCGCCGGAGGCCCGGCTGATCGGCTGCACGATCGACAGCGTGGCGGTGGCCAGGGCACCACCGTCGTCGCCGCACACGAGCGTCGCCTGGTGCTGGCCGACGCCCAGGGCCTGGGTGTCGATGTCCATCGAGAACCGGTCACCAGTGGTGCGCGCCGACGCCACCTCCCGGCCGGCAACCTCCACGGCCACGGCCGCGCACGGCCGGGCCAAGGTGCCCGAGACCACCAGCCGTTGGCCGTTGACCGCGCTGGGCACGTCGAGCTGCGTGCTGGTGGCCCCACCGGCAGAGCCCTCGTCGTCGGGCTCGGTCGAGCCCGGGAGGGTGGCGCCCCCGTCGGCGCCCCCCAGGGGGGTGTCCGCGTCCTCCGCGGCCGATGCCACCTCACCGGCCTGATCGGTCGCCCCGTCGGGTTCGGTCGCTCCGTCGGGCACCGGCACCGGTGCCGCGTCGGGGTCGCGATCGGGTGGGCGCGGGCGGCTGGATGGGTCCGGACCGGGCGTCGGGTCCGGCCGGTTCGGCGCGGTGCTCGTGCTGGTCGGACGAGTCGTGGTCGAGGGGGCCGGGCGGGTGGTGGTGGTCGGGCGGGTGGTGGTGGTGCGCACCGGCGCCGTCGTCACCGGCGCGGTGGGCGGGGGCCCCACCACCGTGGTGCTGGGGGCGGAGGTGGAGGAGGTGGAGCCGGGCGTGGTGGTCGACGTCGACAGCGACGGCGGTCCGGTGGTGGTCGACGAGGGGACGGTGCTCGATGTGGTGGTGGTCGACGAGCTGGTCGTGGTGGTGGTGCTGGAGCTCGACGTCGTGGTGGTGGAGCTGGGGGTGGACGACGTGGTGGTGGAGGAGGTGGACGACGTGGAGGACGAGCCGGCCTGCCAGTCCTTCGTGGCGGTGTCCGAGACGGTCCCGGTGGTCGCCACGAGGTCGTCGTGGCCCGCGGCGGCGCCCACGTAGCAGTACGTCGCGGCCCCTTCCTCGGTGAAGCCGAAGCCCTCCTGCGGGTTGGCGCCGGTCACCGCGAAGTCGACCCGCACGCCATCCACGCGCTGGCCCAGGGTGTCGGTCACCGTCGCGGTGACGCAGGCGCTCGTCCCCACCACGGGCTGCTCGGTCTCGGGAGCGAGCACCAGCGAGGCCACGGTGGCCACCGGCGCCAGCGAAGATCCGCCCGGGTAGCCGTAGGAGTCGTACTCGTCGAAGCCGTAGCTGAAGAGCCCGAACGGGCTGGGTCCCAGCACGGTGTGGGAGCCGAGCGACACGGGTATCTGGGCACCGGAGAAGCCTGAGCTGCCGATGGGGGCGAAGGAGGCAGCGGGGATCGGAGCTCCGTCGACCGTGACGGCACCCACCGCGGCGGTGCGGGCGACCACGTTCAGGAAGTTCTGGGCGAACCCGGACGCCGGGGTCGACACCGTGTAGGCGGCGTCGAACTGCTCGAAGGGGGGCACGAGCATCATGAACGGGTCGGACGTGACCCCGTCGAACGATGACGAGTTGGAGAACTGCGCCACCTGCACCGGCTTGTCGGCGCCGATCGTCGAGGCCCCGGTGACGACCTGCTCGTACACCTGGCCCCGGCCGAGGACGGCGACGGGCACCGAATCGATGGTGACCGTGGTGGCGTCGGCCGAGGCGAGGATGCGAAACGTGTCACCGGCGGTCCGGGTGGCGAGCGGCACCGTGAGGAACTGCTTCCCCCACGCCGACGTGGGCGGGAGCTGCTCCACGATGTGGTCGCACGCGATGTACTCGTTCGGGATGTTGGCGCAGCCGTTGGCGCCGTACACCGCGATCGGCAGGGTCGAGGAGATGTGGGTGCCGGTGAGGTCCGACGGCCCGGCATCGAGCTGGTAGGTCTGCCCCTGGTCGAGCACGAGCTGGAAGGGCACGCCCGCCTCGCGAGATCCCGCCGACGCCGTCGGGGTGATGGTCACGGTGGTCCCGTCGGCCGCCGCCACCAGGGCCAGCTCGGAGGTGCCACCGGGGTAGGACATGATCAGGTGGTCCGTGCCGAGGATGTCGGTGGGCAGGCCCAAGTAGGCGTCGGTCGTGTACTGGATGCGGTTGAGCCCGTAGACGGTCACCTCCTGGGCCGCGGTGACGTGGATGCCGAGGGCCTCGACCAGGTCGTTCGAGCTCACCTGCGCCGCAGCCGGCAGCACAACCGACGTCACCGTGCCCGGCGCCACGGCGTAGGGCTGGCTGAACTCGAGACCCGGGACCTGGACCAACCCGGACGTCGCCACCCCGGACGTGATGAACAGCGTGAGCTCCGGGATGTCGAAGTGGTTGCGGGGGAAGGTCAGCCAGAAGTCGGTGCCGCGGCTGTCGGGCTGCCCGACGGCCTGCGCCGGAGCGTTCGGCACCACCGTCGTGGTCGCCGGGTCTGACGGGTCGGGGTTCAGCGATGCGGTGGCGGGCGACGCCACTGCGATCGCCAGCGAGACCACCGCCCCGGCCGCGGCCACCGCGGCCAGGACCCGCCGACGACGCCGCAACGACGGCGACGGCGACCGCGGCCACCGGTGCCCGCTCACCCCGCCACCTCAACCCGAGGTCGCGGCACGGACGGGGTCGGGTCGGCGAGGTCGACATCGACATCGACATCCAGGTCGGCGGCGAGCATGCGGCGGATGTCGGCCATCACCGCGTCGGCGTTGGCCTGGTGGTCGTCGCCCACCAGGCGGAGGGGCTCATCGGCCACCCGGACCACCACCACCTTCCGGCGGAACGGGTTCAGTCGGGGGAGCGGGGCCGTGGCCGGCCAGACCCGGTCGGTGCCCCGCAGCGACGCGGTGACCACGATGGTCGACGCCCCCACGGCGAGCCGGGACACCCCCCGGTGGGCCGGTCCCGTGGTGGTCGGATCGGCTGCGTCGCGGTGCAGACGGCCCTCGGGCATGACGAGGAGGGGGATCCCTTCGCACAGGGCAGCGACCCCTGCGGCCACCACGGCGTCACCCCCGCCCCGTGGCACGGCGATGGCGCCGATGGCGCGCGCGAACGGCGCGGTCCAGGCGCTGCGGACGTACTTCTCGGCCACCAGCAGGCGCGGGTACCGGCCGAAGTGATCCAGGGCGATCAGGCCGGCCACGACGTCGAAGAGGCTCCGGTGGTTGACGGCGATGATGCCCACGTGCAGGTCGCGACAGCACGCCCCACCCCGGATGTCGAACCGGACGAACGGCGCCGCCAGCACCCGCGCCACCCCCGCCAGGAGGCCCATCGTCCGCTCGGGGCTCACCAGGTCGCCCCTGCCTCGGCCCGCCGGTCCACCCACGGCTCGAGCACGCGCCGCGCCTCCTCGTAGCCGCGAGCCACCAGCTCGTCGTAGCGGTCGAAGGCCAGGATCGGCACGTCGCGGACCGGCGGCTCCACCAGCACGTCCGGGACCGCCCCGGCGTCGGGGTCGCCGAGCCCCAGCTCGGTCAGGCGGGCCAGCACGCGCACGAGGTTCACCTCGCGCCGCGCGCCGCGGCGGGTGAGCGAGCGGACCGCCTCCCACGTGGCCAGTTCGCAGCTCTCGGGCAGACCCTTCGACCCCAGGTCGCGACGCGCACCCACGTCCACCCCGATGACGGTGGCCCCGGGATGGCGCTCGCGCACGCGCGAGACCGGGAAGTTCTCCATCAGCCCGCCGTCCACCAGCACGTCGGGGCCCGACGCCACCGGTGGGAACAGCCCGGGGATGGCCAGGCTCGCCCGAACCGCCCGCCAGGCCTCCCCGCGACGGTGCACCTCGACGGTCCGCCGGGAGAGGTTCGTGGACACGCAGGTGAAGTCGAGGTGCAGGTCCTCGAGATCCAGGTCGTCGGACGCGGCGCGCAGCCGACGCGTCACCCGCCGACCGGCGGCCAGGGCCAGGAGCGGCAGCGTCGGGTCCACCACGCCACGTCCGACGGTCACCCCCTCGCGCACGCTGCGACCGATCCGCTCCCAGTTCCACCCGCGCGCCACCGCCCCGCCCACGAGCGCGCCGATGCTGGTACCGGCCACGACGTCCACGGGCACGCCGAGCTCCTGCACGGCCCGGACCACCCCGATCTCGGCGAGGCCGCGCGCCCCGCCACCGCTCAGCACCAGGGCCACGCCGGTGCCGAGCACCAGACGCGCCACCCGCTCCGCATCGTCGACCCGGCCCTCGCGCACCTGGTGGTGGCGATCCACCGCCAGGCGCTCCAACCATGCGGCGGTTCCCCGGGCGTCCTCCACCCAGTCGGGGCGCACGAGCACGAGCTCGGAGCGGACCTCGACCCCGGATCGGTGGGCGGTCAGGGCCAGCTCGACGGCCCCGACGCCGTCGTGGCTGCGGAGGCCGGCGACGGCCACCACCACGTCGGACTGGCGGATGCAGCGGCCGGCCCAGCCGACCTCGTCGGCGGCAGCATGGAACACCACGAGCGGATGGCCCCGCTCGAGGTCATCGGCCCAGCGGGCCACCGCCCCGTCGTGGTCGGCATCGGCGGCGGTGAGCGCGCCGTCGCCGAGATCGGCCCGCGCCCGGTCGCTCCCCGCCACCACCGACCCGGGAACCCGGGCGGCCAGCGACGCGACCACGAGGCCCGCGAACGCGGCGGTCGACGTCGCCCCGTCGAGGGGGACCACGGTGACGGTGCGCAGGGGCGCCAGAGGCGGTGCCCCCTGGATCGACGCCCGCATCCGCGTCGCCAGGTACGTCGCCACCCGGCGGGGCACCCTGGGGTCTCGCGCCGCGAGCTCGTCGAACGCCGCGGTGGGGACGCGCACCAGCTCGCTGTCACGATCGGCCACCACGGTGGCGGCTCGCGGCTCATCGCTGATCAGCGCCATCTCGCCGACCACCTCGCCGTGGCCGGCTCGACCGATGATCACGACTTGACCGTCGCGGCGCGCCACCTCGGCGCGGAGCCGCCCGGTGCGGACCACGAAGAGCCCGTCGGCGACGTCGCCCTGGTGCATAACCACCTCGCCGGCCCGCACCCGGATCGGCTCGGAGCGCGGGGCGAGGGCCTCGACCAGAGCGGGGTCGAGGTCGGCGAAGAGGGCCACGTCGTCGAGCAGCCGATCCGCCCCGCCCCCGAGCCCGACCTCTGCGCCCATGGCTAGGCGGGAGCGCCCCGCGCCGCCCGGAGATCGGCCGCCAGCGCGGCGAGCAGCTGCTCGCTGATCGACGGGAACTCGCGCAGCAAGGTCCGGAACATGCGGATGCCGAGCACGGCCGCGTCGAGCTGGGTGGAGGCCGCGACCGTGGCGCCACGAGGTGCCCGGTCCAGCAGAGCAAGCTCGCCCACGTTGTCCCCCGGGCCCAACCGACCGATCACCTTCGACCCGTTGGCCACCTCCGCCTCGCCGGCCAGGATCAGGAAGAGGGCGTCGCCGGGATCGCCTTCGGCCATCAGCACCTCGCCCGGCTCGAACGACACCAGCTCGACGTGGCGGGCGACGGTCTTCAACTCGCCGGCGGTGCAGCGCGAGAAGAGGGCCACGCCAGCCAACAGCTGCACGACCTCCCCACGCTTCCCCCGCACCTGGCACCCCCTCGCCATGGCCCCCCGACCACGGCAACGCCCGCGCAAGGCATGTTACGATCCGTGGCGAATCCGTCAAGCCACTCTGCGGGGGGCGGCATGAACGACGTGAGCGGGGCTCTACGGGGGACGTTCCGATGAGGCGCCTGGCCGCGTTCACGGTGCGGCGGCGTCGGGCCGTGCTGCTCGCGGCGCTGCTGTTCCTCCCGCTGGCCGCCGCCTTCGGAGGCGGGGTGGCCACGCGGCTCACCCACGGCGGGTTCGACGACCCGAGCTCTGAGTCCGCGCTGGTGCACCGCGAGCTGGAGCGCCGCTTCGATGCCGGCCGCTTCGACTTCGTGGTCGTGCTCGGCACCGACAGGGGCGACGTCGACGATCCCGAGGTCGCGGACGTCGGGCTGGCGGTCACCGACGCCCTCCGCGAAGCGCCGGGCGTGGCCGGCGTGCTGTCGTACTGGGCCGACGGCCGGCTGCCTCCCCTGCGCGGCGAGGACGGACGCCAAGCGATCGTCGCGGCCCGGCTCGAGGGCGGCTACGACGAGCGGGTGGAGCGAGCAGCCGAGCTGGCCGAGGAGCTCCCCCCGGTCGCCGAACCCCTGGACATCGGGTTCTCCGGGCAGGCCGCGGTGGCCGAGGCGGCCAGCCGCCAGGCTGAGGAGGATCTCCAGCAGTCCGAGCTGCTGAGCGCGCCGTTCACCTTCGTCGCCCTGGTGATCGTGTTCGGCAGCGTGGTGGCTGCCCTCCTGCCACTGTCGGTGGCGGTGGTCACCGTGCTGGGCACGTTCCTCGCACTCACCCTGCTCACGGGCGTCACGGATGTGTCGGTGTTCGCGCTCAACCTCACCACGGGCCTCGGGCTCGGCCTGGCCATCGACTACAGCCTGTTCGTGGTGGCCCGCTACCGGGAGGAGCTCGCCGCCGGCCACGCCGTGGAGCCGGCGCTGGCCCGGGCCATGCAGACCGCCGGGCGCACGGTGGCGTTCAGCGCCGGCACCGTGATGGTGTCGATGCTGGCGCTGCTGCTGTTCCCCATCACGTACCTGCGCTCGTTCGGCTACGCCGGGCTGATCGTGGTGCCGCTGGCGGCAGCCACCGCCATCGTGGTCCTGCCCGCGCTGCTCGCCGTCCTCGGACCGCGGGTCGACGCCGGGAGGCTCATCCGCCACCAGCGCACCCAGCGGGTCCCCGGCTTCTGGGGGCGCCAGGCCCAGCGCGTGGTGCGCACGCCGTGGCCCTACGTGGTGGTGGTGACCGCGCTGCTGCTCGTGCTCGCGCTGCCCTTCCGGACCTTCGAATCGGGCCGGATCGACGACCGCGTGCTCCCCACCACCAACCCCGCCCGCCAGGCCACCGACGACCTCCGGCAGAACTTCACCCTGGGCGAATCCGAGCCGCTCGAGGTGCTGGTGGACGCCGAGGTGTCGAACGAGCAGATCGAGCGGTTGGCCGAGGACATCCTCGAGGTGCCGGGCGTGGCGCGCGTCGACGCGGTCACCGGCTCCTACCTCGACGACGTGGCGGTGCCGCCGAACGAGCTGTCGGCGTCGCGCTTCGACGGGGGGCCGGGCACGTGGCTCAGCGTCGTGCCGTCGGTGGAGCCGGTGTCACTCGAGGCCGAGGCGGTGGTGGCCGACGTGCGGGCCCTCTCCACCGATGCCGTGCCGGTGCTGGTCGGTGGCGCCTCGGCCGAGCTCGTGGACACCAAGGCCGCCATCGCCGACACCCTCCCCTGGGCGCTGGCGGTGGTGGCCGGCAGCACGCTGGTGCTCCTGTTCCTCATGACCGGCAGCCTGCTCGTGCCCGTGAAGGCGCTCGCCCTCAACATCTTGAGCCTCACCGCGACCTTCGGCGGCATGGTCTGGGTGTTCCAGGAGGGCCACTTCGACGGCGTCCTGGGCTTCACGGCCACCGGCTCGCTCGACTCGTTCACCCCCGTGCTCATGTTCTGCATCGCGTTCGGCCTGTCGATGGACTACGAGGTGTTCCTCCTCAGCCGCATGAAGGAGGAGTACGACCTCGAGCGAGACAACGAGGCCGCGATCGTGGTGGGCCTGGACCGCACGGGCCGGGTGGTCACCGCCGCCGCGCTCCTCCTGTCGATCGTGTTCGTGGCCCTGTCGACGTCCGACGTCGCCGTGGTGAAGCTGTTCGGCGTCGGCCTCATGGTGGCGGTGCTGGTGGACGCGTTCCTCATCCGAGCCACGCTGGTCCCAGCGCTCATGACCCTGGCCGGGCGGGCGAACTGGTGGGCGCCTCGACCCCTGCGGCGGTTCCACCTGCGGTACGGGATCTGGGAGAACGAGCCGATCGCCGTGCTCGACCGCCGCGTGTCCACCGCCGACCCCCGCCCTCCGGACGAGCCCTGACCACCGACCGCGTACGGTGGCGGCAGGAGGAGGGCACATGGTCGAGCAGAGCAAGTGGGTGGACATCACCACCGCGGACCCGGAGCACTCGAACCGGTACATCGAGCGGTTCCGGACCATGGAGGCGGCGGGCCACGACATCGGCGGCGAAGCGCGCTTCATCGACGCGCTCGCGCCACGGCAGGCCCGCATCCTCGACGCCGGCTGCGGCCCGGGCCGGGTGGGGGGCCGATTGCACCGCTGCGGTCACACCGTGGTGGGCGTCGACGTCGACCCCGTGCTGATCGCCGCCGCCGAGGACGACCACCCCGGGCCCACCTGGCTCGTGGGCGACCTGGCCGAGCTCGACCTGCCCTCGCGCGACCTCGTCGACCCGTTCGACGTGATCGTGTGCGCCGGCAACGTGATGACGTTCCTGGCCCCGAGCACCCGCGGCCAGGTCCTCGGCCGGCTGGGGGACCACCTCGGCGACGACGGGCGCCTCGTGGTGGGCTTCGGATCGGGCCGGGGCTACCCGTTCGACGAGTATCGGGCCGACGTCGCCGGAGCCGGCCTGGTCATCGACCTCGAGCTCGCCACCTGGCACCTGCACCCGTTCCACCCCGGCGCCGACTTCCACGTGACGGTCCTGCACCGGCCCTGACCGGAGGTCCCGAGCCGGGGTGACCGCCGTCTCTCAGCGCTGGGACCTTGGTCCCTGTCTGGCCCCTCCCCTGCGGCGCAGCGTTCGGTGAAGCACCGAGCCTCAGGGGGCACCATGAACGACTTCCTCTCGCAGTACTCCATCCAGCGTTGGCTGGAGATGTGCCCCCAGGGCTACTTGGAGGACACGGTGTACGGGCACGAGCCCGAGCAGCGCGAGCCCGAGGAGCTGCTCGACAACGACGTGCTGCGCGAGGCCTCGATCGCGGTGACCGTGCAGCTCGTGGCGGGCGAGCGCTGCGCCTTGGCGGCATCGTCGGGCCTGGTGAACGCCGCCCCCGACTTCCCGAGCAAGCGGTTCCTCGCCACCCAGACCCTCGACGAGGCCCGTCACGTGGAGATCTTCACCCAGCGCCTGTTCGACCTCGGCGTGAAGAAGGACGACCTCGAGTCCACGATCAGCCAGTACACCAACCCCAACCTGGTGAAGTTCGCCGAGGTGCTGCTCGAGAAGGTGGCCGACGGCGACTTCGTGGCCGGGGTGGTGGGGCAGAACATCGTGCTCGAGGGCATGGCCTTCACCGTGTTCGAGCTGCTCCAGGCCACCTCGGTGGAGACGAACCCGAAGTTCGCCCAGACCCTGGCCGGGACCATCGCCGATGAGCGCCGCCACGTGGGGTTCGGCGAGAACCGGATCGGGTCCCTGATCCGCGAGCACCCGGAGAAGCGGGCGGAGATCGAGAAGATGCAGGGCGAGATGAGCTACCACATGCTCGCCACCTTCGCCGACGTGTTCGGCGGGGCCGGCGAGTCCATGGAGGAGGGACGCAAGCTCGCCCAGGCCCACGGCGTGGAGCCCGACGCGTCGTGGCACGGCGCCGACCTCGGGCACGCGACGGCCGACGAGATGGAGGCCGTCCTCGCCGACTCGGTGCTCAAGGAGTTCAAGACCCGGCTGGGCCGCATCGGCCTGGAGTACCAGTCGCCCAAGGTCCCGGCCTGAGGTGGCCGGCGACGTCGACGCCGTCGAGCCCCACGAGCTCGACGAGGACGACTTCCTCGCCGAGGTCCAGTCGTTCTCGTTCTGGTTCGAGGCGGTCGAGGGCTACCTGAGCGACAAGCCCTACGGCCACGACGACGATCTCGCCGAGCCGGCGCTGGATGACGGCGAGCGCGAGAGCCTCATCACCACCCTGTGCAACTACTGCGTGGGGGAGGCGGCCGCGCTGGAGGCGTCGAGCGGACTCGTCCGCCTGGCGCCGAACCACCACGCCCAGATCTTCCTGGCCACCCAGGTGGCCGACGAGGCCCGCCACCTGGAGGTCTTCCTCCACCGGCTGGCCGACCTGGGCGTGGCCGACGCCCGGGCCGAGGTCGAGCAGCGGGCCAACCCCGGGCTCCTCGCCTTCAAGGAGCGCCTGCTCCAGTTCGTGGACGCCGGCGACTGGGAGGCGGCCGTCTTCGCCCAGAACGTGGTGCTGGAGTCGATGGAGGACACCGTCTTCCGCTTCCACGCCTCGGTGGCCGACCCGGTCACCGCGCAGGTGCTCCACGGGGTGGTGGCCGACGAGCGCCGCCACCTCGGCTTCGGCGAGAACGACCTGGGCCGACGCCTCGCTCGTCACCCCGAGCACCGGGCTCGGCTCACCGAGGTGCGCGCCGAGCTCGACCCGCTGGTCCTGCGGTCGTTCGAGGAGGCCTACCGCGCCCTCGGCCTCGGCGCCGACGACCGGCCGTCGCTCGGGCGCGACTACCTCCACTCGGTGGAGCGGCTGGGGCTCACCGCATGAGCGACGCAGCCGGGTCCCTGGTCGACGCGGTGGACGACGGCGCGCCCCGGCGCACCTACGAGCTCGAGGAGACCGGGTTCCTGGAGGTCCCCAAGCGCTGGCGGAAGTTCTACCGGTACTGGCGTGGCCCCGGCGACGAGCTGGCGCCCAACGAGGTGGTGTGCCCTGTGTGCAAGGTGGTCATCCGCTCGCACCGCGAGCTGCGGCCGGGCGACAAGGTGTACTGCATGCCCTGCATGTCCCGGATGGTGGTGGTGGCCCGCCCCGACGGCCGCCTGGAGGCCGAGGTCATCTACTAGATAGACCAGTAGCCGCCCGCACGTGATCGTTCTCGCCAATAGGGTGTGCGGCGCCGGCGGGGCGGGCCCGTGCGGCGGGGAGGGAGCTCTGATGGCGGCACGAGGTTTCGCGAGTGCATCGCGCCCGGACATGGTCGGCCCCGGCCTCGCACGGTTGAGGCTCCGCGCCCGATCGATCGCCGTCCTGCACGTCGCGGCGGCGGTCGTGGTGATGTCGGCGGTGACGGCTTGCCAACCGGCGGCCACGGCCGCGCCGGCCCCGCCCACGGTCGTGCCCGGCAACGCCTACGTCCTGGTGCGCTGGAAGGGGCCACCGATCCCTGGCCCCTACATCTCTGGCTACGTGGTCACCCTGGTGCTGGACAACGGGAGTCGTGTCCAGCGGTCGGTGGCGTTCGGCTCCACCTCGACCGTGTTCAACGGGATGCGCAACGGCACCGGCGTGCGGTTCAGCATGAGGACCCGTGGCATCGACGGGCTCAGTCGACCGTCCGCTCTGACGCGTCGGGTTGTGGTGGGCAGCCCGGGAAGCGACCCGCTTCGCTACCGCGCACCGTGGCTCGAGGTCGTGAACTACTACCGACGGGCCTCGGGGGTCACTCCCGTGACCGCCAACCCGGCTTGGACGGTGGGGATCGCCGCCCACCTCCGGTACCTCGAACGAACACCTCCATCGCTGCGGACGGGGATCTACGCCAACGCCCACCAGGAGAACCCGGCCAGCCCGTGGTACACGGCGGCCGGCGAGGAAGCGGGGCGGAGCTCGAACCTGGGCGGCGACGCTGGCAGCGAGCGAGCCAACATCTCGGGCTGGCTCAAGGCCCCGTTCCATGCCATCGGCATCCTGCGTCCATCGCTCACCCAGTCGGCCTACGCCGCTTCGGAGGGCTGGACGGGTCTCGACGTGATCCGAGGCATCGCCCACACCCTGAACGTCTCGCCGACGGTGCTGTTCCCCGGGCCAGGGGCGATCACCACCATCACCTCGTTCACCGGCGAGAACCCGAACCCGTTGGAGAGCTGCCCGGGCTACGCGGCGCCAGCCGGCCTCCCGCTGATCGCGCTGTTGCCGTCGGCTCCACCGGCGGGCACGTCGGCGACGTTGAAGCCGCCGTCGGGGTCGACGCTCACCGTCGGCGGCTCGCTGTGCGTGGTCACCGCTGTGACCTACCGCACCAGTGATGCCGTGTACGGGGAGACGGGACGGTCGATCCTCGCTGCCGCGAACGCCGTGCTGATCATCCCGCGCGAGCCGTTGTCACCAGGCACCCACCGTGCCACGTTGACCCGGCCCGGCCAGGATCCCATCACCTGGTCCTTCACCGTCGTGGGCTAGCGCGACGCTCGCAATCTGACCGGCTCCTCGCTCCGAACCCGGGGACATGGAGCACCCGGTCGCACGCCGTCGCATCCGCGGAGCCGTCGCCGGACTGGTGGCCACGGCCGTGGCGCTGGGCACGGCCGAGCTGGCGGCATCGTCGAGCCGCGGCCTGCGCTCGCCGGTGGTCGACGTGGGCGCGCGGTTCATCGACGCCACCCCGGTGTGGCTCAAGGACTTCGCCATCGAGCAGTTCGGCACGAACGACAAGCTCGCCCTGCTCGTCGGCATCTTCACCCTGCTGGCCTTCTACGGGATCGCGATCGGCATCGTCGCCACCCGCCGGCGCTGGATCGGCGTCGCCGGCGTGGCCGCCTTCGGGGCCATCGGCACCTACGCCGCGGTCGGCGGGGTCCACGGCCGCTGGGCGGTGGCCCCCACCCTCGTGGGCACCGCCGCGGGGGCGACCGCCCTGTGGTTCCTCACCGGCCTCGCCACCGGCGCCCGAGACGAGCGGGTGCCCGTAGGCGCCGATCGGCGTGGCTTCCTGATCGGCAGCATCGCCCTGGGCGCCACCGCGGCGGTGGCCGGTGGGGCCGGGCGTTGGCTCTCGAGGCGCTTCGACGTGGCCGCCGCCCGAGCCCGGATCGTCCTGCCGAGGGCGCGGCGACCGCGGCCCGCGGTGCCGGCCGCCGCCGCGCTCGAGGTCCCCGGGCTCACGCCCTTCGTCACCCCCAACGACCGCTTCTACCGGATCGACACCGCCCTGGTGGTCCCGCAGGTGGACGTGGAGTCGTGGAGGCTACGGATCACCGGGATGGTGGAGCGCGAGCTCACGTTCTCGTTCGACGACCTGCTGGCCCGGGACCTCACCGAAGCCGACATCACCCTCACCTGCGTGTCCAACGAGGTCGGGGGCCAGCTCGCCGGGAACGCCCGCTGGCTCGGGGTCCCGCTCGAGGAGTTGCTGCGTGAAGCCGGTGTGGCGGACGGGGCCGACCAGGTCGTCGGGCGATCCGTCGACGGCTACACCGCCGGGTTCCCCGTGACGGCCGCGCTCGACGGGCGCGGCGCCCTGGTGGCCATCGCCATGAACGGCGAGCCCCTTCCCACCCGGCACGGCTTCCCGGCCCGGCTCGTGGTCCCCGGCCTGTACGGCTACGTGTCGGCCACCAAGTGGCTCGCCGAGATCGAGCTCACCACCTTCGAGCGCTTCGGCGCCTACTGGACCACTCGCGGCTACGCCGCCGAGGCACCGATCAAGACGTTCTCCCGGATCGACACGCCGCGCGCCCTGGTGACCCTGGAAGCAGGCCGCCACCCGATCGCCGGCGTGGCCTGGGCCCAGACCAGGGGCATCGAGCGGGTGGAGGTGCGCGTCGACGACGGCCGGTGGACCGAAGCGACCCTCGCCGAAGAGCTCGACGACCGCACCTGGCGCCAGTGGGTCCTCCCGTGGGACTTCACCAGCGGCCGCCACACGGTGTCATGCCGGGCGACCGATGGGACCGGAGCAATCCAGACCGAGCAGCGCTCCGAACCCCTGCCCGACGGAGCCACCGGGTGGCACTCGATCGTGGTCATCGTGCCCTGACCGAGCCTCCCGCCACCCTCCCGACCTCCAACCACACCAACACCCGAAGAAGCGAAAGCGAGCACCCACCATGCGCACCTCCCGAACCCTCACCCGAACCCGAGCCGGAGCCATCGGCATCGCCTTGGCCCTCACCCTCACCGCCGCCGCCTGCGGCAGCGATTCCGACGGCGACGCCTCGTCGCCCACGACGGCGGCGGCCTCCACCACGGCGGCGTCCGGATCCGACGACACGATGGCGTCGACCGACGACACGATGGCTCCGTCGTCGGACGAGGCGATGTCGCCCACCGGGCCGGGCTGCGCCTCGGTGCCCAAGGACGGGGCCGGCAGCTTCGCCGGCATGGCTCAGGATCCCGCCGCCACGGCAGCGTCGAACAACCCGCTGCTGTCGACGCTGGTCACCGCGGTGGGCGAGGCCGGCCTCGGGGACACCCTGAACGGCCCCGGTCCCTTCACGATCTTCGCCCCCACCAACGACGCCTTCGCCAAGATCCCCGCCGCCGACCTCGAGGCCGTGCTGGCCGACAAGGACCTGCTCACCAAGATCCTCACCCTCCACGTGGTGAGCGGGAGGATGAGCTCCACCGAACTGGCCGAAGCCGGCACCGTCACCTCCCTCGAAGGCTCCGACCTCACCATCGAGCAGGACGGCGACGCCCTCACCGCGAACGGCGCCGACGTGGTCTGCCAGGACGTGCCCACCGCCAACGCCACCGTCTTCATCATCGACACGGTGCTCATGCCGAGCTGATCCCTGGACCGGAGCCGCCGACGGGGCGGCGGATCCCCAGGGTCGATGGGGAGGGTGCACCAGCGCCCTCCCCATCGGCGCGCCCGGGATCGGCCTTCTGCGGGCCTCGGGAGGGATCGGGGGCAATCCACGCCAGGATGGGCTCCGAATGCACGCCGATGGCTTCCCACGACGAGCTCCGCGGTGATCGCTCGAACGACCGGCTCCGGCTGGTGAGCGAGCCCACGCCACCGGTTGCGCGCACCGGGTCCGACGCCGACGCCCTGCGGCTCCTCATGGTCGCCGTGGCCCGCGGGGACGAGCAGGCCTTCGCCGAGCTCTACGACGCGGTGTCCCCGCTGGCCTTCGGCGTCATCCGCCGCGTGCTGCGCGACCCGAGCCAGTCCGAGGAGGTGCTCCAGGAGGTGATGGTGGAGCTGTGGCGCACCGCCACCCGCTTCGACCCCGAGCGGGGCTCGGTGACCACCTGGCTGGCCACCATGGCCCACCGCCGGGCGGTCGACCGGGTGCGCAGCGAGCAGTCGGCCCGGCGGCGCACCGAGCGCGACCAGCACGAGGCCGCCGTGGTGGCCTCCGACGTGGGCGACGAGGTGACCGAGACCCTCCACCGGGAGGTCGAGCGACAGCGTGTCGTCCGCGCCCTGAGCCTCCTCACCGACGCCCAACGCCAGTCGATCGAGCTGGCCTTCTACGGCGGCCACACCCATGCCGAGGTCGCGCGGCTGCTCGACCTGCCGCTGGGCACCGTGAAGACGAGGATCCGAGACGGCATGATCCGACTGCGAGACGGGCTGGGAGCCGCATCATGAACGACGACGACCTCCACCTCTGGTCGGGCCTCTACGCCACCGACGCCCTGACGCCCGACGAGCGCGCCCGCTACGAGGACCACCTCGTCCGGTGCGCCGAGTGCCGCGAGGAGGTGGCCGGGTTCCACGACACCGCCGCCCTGCTGGCCGCCGCCACCGCCGCCACCCCGCCGCCCGACGTGCGAGCACGGGTGCTGGCCCAGGTGGCCGCCACCCGCCAGGACCCGCCGACCGTCGAACCCGACACCGTGGTGCCCATCAGCCGTCTCGCAGGTCGGCGCGTCCCCCGCTGGCTGATCGCCGCGGCAGCGATGCTCCTCGTGCTGGGCGGCATCGGGGTCCTCCTCGCCGTCCGAGGCGCGGGCAGCACGAGCGAGGCGGAGCAGGTGGCGGCGGTGCTCGCCCGGGCCGACGCCCGCGTCATCACCCTCAAGGGCGAGGACCGGGCACCGCTCAAGCTGGTGTGGTCGCCGAGCCGAGGCGAAGGCGCCCTGCTCACCGACGACCTGGCCGCCATCGACGATGCCGAGACCTACGAGCTGTGGGCCATCGCCGACGGGAAGCCGGCTCAGGTGACCCTGTTCCGCCCCGACGAGCGGGGCGTGGTCCGATCGCACTTCACCACCGACCTCCGCCGAGCCGAGGCCGTGGGCGTCACCGTCGAGCCGGCCGGCGGGTCCGATGCGCCCACCACCCCGATCGTGTTGAGCGCCACCGTGTCCTGAGGTCTCGTGCACGAGCGGAGCCGGCTGCGCAGACCTAGGCTCCGATCAGGGCTTGGGCGGTCGCTCGGGACCCGGTGGACAACCAGGAGGTCACCCGATGACCACGACCCGTCTCCCCCGGCTCGCCGCCGCCATGCTGGTCGGCTTGCTCGTCGCCACCGGCCTGGGCGTCACCTCGGCGGGCGCCGCCGCCGTGCCGCCGGATCCGCCTCGCCTGCCCGCGCCACCGGCACCGGCGCTTCGCATCGTCGACGGGTGCACCATCCAGGTCGACTGGGAGGCGGCCCCCACGGGTGAGCCGGCCCGGTCCTACGTGGTCAACCTCTGGTCGCTCCCACGCGTGGACAACATCTACGGCATCCCCGCCGACCTCCAGCAGCGGGTGGTGCAGGCGCCCACCACCGAGTACCGCTGGACCGGGCTGCGCATGAACAAGACCTACAACGTCACGGTCTCGGCCCACAACGCGTGGGGCAACTCCGCCGACACCGTGCTCGGTGCCATCGGGCCGCAGCTGAGCCCGCCACCGCCGGCCTCGTGCACCAGCAGCGGCCCGCCCAGCCCCACCCGCCCCTTCGCCCAGGGGGCGTGGGACGACGTGATCGTGCGCCTGTACCGGGAGTTCCTCGGCCGGTCGCCGAGCGTGGGCGAGCTCAGCACCGAGCGGTCCGCGATCCTCGGCGGCTTCCCGGACGAGAACACCCTGCTCGCCCGGCGCACCGACCTCGCCGGCCGGCTGGCGGGGATCGCCGAGCGCACCGACGGCCCGGCGTTCCGCCTGTACCGCTCCTACTTCGTGCGTGACCCGGAGATGGCCGGCCTCACGTACTGGAGCGCCAAGCTCCGAGCCGGCACATCGCTGCGCAGCGTCTCCGCCTTCTTCGCCGACTCCTCGGAGTTCCGCAACACCTACGGCCCGCTCGACGACACCGCCTTCGTGAACCTCGTCTACCGGAACGTCCTGAACCGCCGGCCCGACCGCGGTGGCCTCCGCTTCTGGGTGGACCAGCTCAGGACCGGCCGCAACTCGCGCGCCGGGGTGATGGCCGGGTTCTCCGAGTCGAGCGAGAACGTGCGTCGCCTGTCGTACCGGGTGTTCACGACCGTCGCCTACGTCCACCTGCTCCAGCGCATGCCCACCGTCGCCGAGCACGAAGCGGCGGCGCTGTTCTCCCGCCAGCACAGCGGTGCACCCGCCACCACCTGGTTCCGCAGCCTGTACTGGGTCATCGTCGACTCCAACGCCTACATCGCACGAGGCACCACCCCCTGATCCCGGGCCGTGGCGGCCCACCGAGGTCCGGCACCGATGGGGCGGGCCGGTCTACGGTGCGGCCGCACCCGGTGGGCTCGTCAGGGGGACGACATGATCACGGACAAGGGCACGTCACGAGCACGGCGGACGCTGCGGCTGGCGGCGGCGGTCACGATCGTGGCGGGCGCCGGGTTGGCGAGCTGCGGTGCCGCGCCCGACCACGTCGACGCGGCGGGGTCCGGGATCGCCTCCACCGCGGTGGCCCCGCCCTCGGGGCCGCTCACGGGGACGATCCACGTCACCGCGCCCCACACGGACCGGTGCGACCCGCTGGGCGACGGGTGCCTGCTGCCGTTCCCGAGCGACTTCTACACGGTGGCCGACGCCACCGCCGCCACCGGCAGGCGGGTGCGCCTCGACGCCGAGTCGCTCCCAGCCAACGCCAGCGGGGTCCACGTGGACCCGACGCACTGGAACGACCTCGACGGGTTCAGTCCCGCCGCCGCCGTGCTGTTCCAGGTCCCCGGCCTCGACCTCGCCGCCACCGGCGCGGCCCCGGTCACCGACCCGGCGGCGTCGGTCACGGCCGCCGCTCCGGTGGTGCTCCTCGATGCCACCACCCGGCGCCGGCTCCCCTACTGGGTGGAGCTCGATGCGGCCGCCGAACCCGGCACGGTGCCCACCGCCTACATCCGCCCCGCGGTGGTCCTGCCCGAGGGGCACCGGATCGTGGTGGGCCTGCGCCAGCTCCGTCGGGCGGACCGCTCCCTCATCGCGCCGAGCGACGTGTTCCGCGCCTACCGCGACCGACGGCGCACCGACGACGCACGCGTCGAGGCGCGCCGACCGGCCATGGAGCGGGTGTTCACCGACCTCGCCCAGGCCCGCGTGGCTCGCCGGGACCTCGTCCTGGCGTGGGACTTCACCGTCGCAAGCGCGGAGGCCCTGGCCGGACGACTCCTCCACCTGCGCGACGACGCCTTCGCCCGCCTCGGCACCGCCGCCCCCACCTTCACCGTCACCGCGGATGTGGCCACCACCCGCACCGGCATCGCCCGCGAGATCACCGGCACCTACCAGGTGCCCCGCTACCTCTCGGGCACGGGAGCGCCCGGTTCGCAGTTCGTCCTCGGCCCCGACGGCCTGCCCACCTACACCGGCACCTACACCGCGCCGTTCCGCTGCATCATCCCGACGTCGGCCACCGCCACCCGCCCCGCGGCAGCCGGCATCTACGGCCACGGCCTCCTCGGCACCGCCGGCCAGATCGGGGCCGCCGCCGCGGTCTCGGCCCAGGGCAACCGCATCTTCTGCGGTACCGACCTGATCGGCATGGCCCAGGAGGACATCGGCAACGTGATCCAGATCGTGCAGGACGTGTCGCGCTTCAACACCCTGGCCGACCGCCTCCAGCAGGGTCACCTCAACACGTTGTTCCTCGGCCGGCTGATGATCCACGCCGGTGGGTTCGGCTCCCACCCCTCGTTCCAGGACCGGGGACGGTCCCTGCTCACCCGGGACCTCGCCTACTACGGGCTGAGCCAGGGCGGGATCATGGGCGGCGCGACCACCGCGGTGGCCCAGGACTGGACCCGGGCCGTGCTCGGCGTGCCGGCCATGAACTACGGCCTGCTCCTCGACCGCAGCGTCGACTTCGACTCGTTCCGCCTGGTCCTCAACCCGTCGTACCCCTCGGCGGCGGACCGGGCGATCGGCCTCCAGCTCCTCCAGATGCTGTGGGACCGCGGCGAGCCGAGCGGGTACGTCCAGCACCTCACCCAGAACCCCTACCCGCGCACGCCCGAGCACCAGGTGCTGCTCCAGGTGGCCTTCGGCGACCACCAGGTGGCCAACGTGGCCACCGAGGTGGAGGCCCGCTCCATCGGTGCTCGCGTGGTCACGCCCGTGCTCGCCCCCGGGCGGGCGCCCGACCGCCAGCCGTACTGGGGCGTGACCCCGCTCACCACGTTCCCCTTCCGGGGGTCGGCCGTGGTCATGTTCGACAGCGGCGCACCGGCGCCCCCCGTGGCCAACGTGCCGCCCCGTGACGGCAACGACCCCCACTCCGACCCCCGCGCCGACCCCGGCGCGATCCGCCAGATCGTGGCGTTCGTCGACACGGGCCTGGTCACCGACGTGTGCGGGGGCGCCCCCTGCCGGGCGGCGCCCCGGTAGAGGTCCGGCTGGCCCCGGGCGGTCGGTGCTCAGTCGGCCGGCACCGCCACCTGGTCCACCTGCACGGCCGGGATGAGCCAGGTCCCGTCGGCTTCGACCTGCAGCGGGGGGATGAGACCGACGCCGTTCTCGTCCTCGGTCAGCGGGGCGTCCACCGTGGGGGCCTCGGGGTCCTCCGCGTGCTCGTGGCCGACCGGGCGCGCCGCGGGCCCCGGCGCCGAAGCGGCGGCCCCCGCCGCCAACCCGCCCAGCACGGCGATCCCTGCCGCCGAGGCGGCGACGCCCCGCAGCACCCGCCGCTGGCGCAGGCGGGTGATCAGCTGGCGCGACACCACCCGGGACAGGCCGAGGACCACCTGGAGCTGATCGCGCAGGTCGCCGGCATCGAGGTCGAGGACCTCGCAGAGGGCGTCGAGGTCGCTCTCGCGCACCTCCACCAGGTCGGCCAGGGGCACCCCGCGACTGCCGCCGACGAGGTCGGCGAACGCGGCGAGCACAGCGACGTTGCCGCCCTCCACCGGGACCAGGCGGGAGGCGGCGCCCAGCGACAACCGCCGCTCGGTCGGGTCGAACCGGAGCACCTCGCTGATGCGGCGGTCGATGCGGTCTCCGGCGGCGGGCGCGGTCATCCCCAACAGATCGGCTGGCGCCCGACCGGACTTGAGCATCGACCGACGGGGCTCGCGCCCCGAGGCGCGATCCGTCAGACTGTCGCTCGATCGGTCCCAGGGAGCCACCCGTGCACGAACACGAGCCACCGGCGCGCAGCTACGTGCCGGTGCTGCAGGTGCTCGGTTCCATCACCTCGCTCCAGCTGGGCGCCGCCCTGGCCAGCCGGCTGTTCGACCGCGTGGGTGCCGCCGGGGCCTCGCTGCTGCGCCTCAACCTGTCGGCGGTGGTCCTCGTCCTGCTCGAGCGGCCACGCGTCCGCGACTGGACGAGGCCACAGCGTCGCGCCGTCGTGGTGCTCGGGTGCACGCTGGCCGCCATGAACACGGCGTTCTACGGGGCGGTGGCCCGCCTGCCCCTCGGCGCCGCCATCACCATCGAGTTCCTGGGCCCGCTCGGCCTGGCCGCCGTGCTCTCGCGCCATCGGCGAGACGCCCTGTGGGTCGCGCTGGCGCTGGCCGGCGTGACCCTGCTGGGCCTGGGCCAGCAGGGCACGGTGGACGGGCTCGACCCGGTCGGGGTGGTGCTGGCCCTGGTGGCTGCCGGGTTCTGGGCCGGCTACATCGTGGCCGGGGCCCGGGTGGCCACCCGCGGCCCGGCCCGCGGTGGCCTGGCCGGCGCCAGCATCGTGGCCGCCGGGCTCACCCTGCCCGTCGGCATCGCCCGAGGGGGCGGCGCGCTGGTGGACCCGAACGTCCTGGTCCTGGGCCTGGCCATGGCGGTGCTCGCCTCCGTGGTCCCCTACACGCTCGAGCTCCGAGCCCTGCGCCACCTCCCGCGCAAGACCTTCAGCATCCTGGTGGCCCTCGAGCCGGCGGTCGGGTCGCTGGTGGGCTTCTTCCTGCTCGACCAGCACCTCGGGCCCACCTCGTTGCTTGCCATCGCCCTCGTGGTGGCAGCCGGGGTGGGTGCCACCGTCACCGCCCCCCCGGCCTCCCCCGCCCCGCTCGGTGGTGGCTGACCCCGCCACTTCGGACGATCGCAGGCGGGAGACGTGACACTTGACCGCCCGGTCAGGTTCGATCGGTGCGGCGCGTTCTTGGTAACGTGACGACCGGTGCCCCCGCCTCTCCGGATCCCGCCCCGGATCGAGGCGGGGGCATCACCGTCTCCCGCCTGAGGGCGCTGGTGTCAGGCCATCCGTCACGCCCGCCAGTCGTGCAGCTCCGCCACCCGGGCCGCCACCTGGTGGAACCGGGCCTCGTCGAGTGCCGCGCCCTCGCGTCGCACCGCCGTTGGGTCGATGCGCAGCAGCCGCGACGCATCGGCGTAGGACGCCCGGGCCTCCCGGTCCCACCCGCCCGTGCCCACCGGCACCCACTCGTGGGCGTCGTCGCGCGAGCCGTGGTCCTTGCTCGACAGCGGCACCGCCGCGAGGAGCGGCCCGTCCCAGCCGAGCACCAGGACCGGGCGGTCCTTGCCCTGAGAGGGGTCGTCCTCGTAGGCCACCCAGCTCCACACCACCTCGCCCGGGTCGGCATCGCCGTCTCGCTGCGGCGCGTACGCCACGGCGATGGCGCCCGAGGACGTCTGACGGGTGCGCAGCGAGGCCGTGACCTTGTCCTTGAGGCGGCGGAGGGAACCGAGCGAGGCCATGGCCACCGAGGCTACGAGCCCGGCCGTAGGATCCGCCGGTGCATCTCGACGAGTTCCAGCACGTGATCGCCCGCACCTACGGCGCCCGGGACCAGGCCCGAGGGCAGGCGGCCACGGTGGCGTGGCTCTGCGAGGAGCTCGGGGAGCTGGCCCAGGCGGTGCGCAAGGGAACCGTCGCCCAGCAGCGCCACGAGCTGTCCGACGTGCTGGCGTGGCTGGCCTCGCTCGCCCACCAGCTCGACCTGTCCTTGGAGGAGGCGGCGGCCCGCTACGCCGACGGATGCCCGCGCTGCTCGGCGATCCCCTGCGCCTGCCCCTGACCGCAGCTGAGCGGGAGTGGGCTCAGCCGCCGAGCTCGGCGGCCACCAGTTCGGCGAGCTGCACCGCGTTGAGCGCGGCGCCCTTGCGCAGGTTGTCGTTCGAGAGGAACAGCGCCAACCCGTGCCCGACCGTCTCGTCGACGCGGATCCGGCCCACGTAGGTGGGGTCGGCGCCGGCGGCGAGAAGCGGGGTGGGCAGGTCGTCGAGCTCCACGCCGGGGGCGTAGGCCAGGATCTGGCGCGCCTCGTCGGGCGTGACGGCTCGGTCGAACCCGGCGTTGATCGACAGGGAGTGCCCGGTGAAGACCGGCACCCGCACGCACGTGCCCGACACGGGCAGGCCCGGGATGTCGAGGATCTTGCGGGTCTCGTTGCGGAGCTTCTGCTCCTCGTCGGTCTCCTCGCTGCCGTCGTCGACGATCGAGCCCGCTCTCGGGACCACGTTGAAGGCGATGGGGGCCGGGAACTTCTCGTGCGGCGGGAACTCGACCGCCCGCCCGTCGTGGGTGAGCTCGGCGGCCCGGTCGGCCACCTTGCGGGCCTGCTCGTCGAGCTCGGCCACGCCGGCCAGCCCACCGCCGGACACGGCCTGGTAGGTGGACACCACCAGCGAACGCAGCCCGGCGTGGCGGTGGAGCGGGCCGAGGACGGGCATGGCCGCCATGGTGGTGCAGTTGGGGTTGGCGACGATGCCCTTGGGGCGGTGGGCGATGGCGTGGCCGTTGACCTCGGACACCACCAGCGGCACGTCGGGGTCCATCCGCCACGCCGAGGAGTTGTCGATGACGATCGG
>CAZIVZ010000007.1:0-28910 GCA_964542495.1 uncultured Aquihabitans sp. | reverse complement strand
CCGGAGATCGCCACCGCGGCCGCCCGACTCCACCGCGCCGACCCGTCGGCCGCGGCGGCGTGGCTCACCGCCGCCGACCCCGTGGCCGGCCTGCGCGAGGTCGCGGACCTGATCGGGGGCGTGGGGCCCGCGCTCGAGCTGGGGCTGCGCTGGATCGAGACCCACCGGCCGCCCGCGCCATCGCGCCCGGTGGTGGTGCACGGCGACCTGCGGCTGGGCAACCTGCTCGTCACCGAGGAGCCCGGCGAGCGCGGGCACCTGGCCGCGGTGCTCGACTGGGAGCTGGCCCACCTCGGTGACCCGGCCGAGGACCTGGGGTGGCTGTGCGTGCGGGCCTGGCGCTTCGGATCTCCCGAGCCGGTGGCGGGGATCGGCGGCAGGAACGCGCTGCTCGCCGCCTACGCAGACGCCGGTGGCGAGGTCATCGACCGGGAACGCCTCCACTGGTGGGAGGTCTACGGGACCGTCAGGTGGGGCGTGATCTGCCTCGCCCAGGGCGCCGCTCACCTGCACGGCCTCACCCGGTCCCACGAGCTGGCCGCGGTCGGTCGGCGGGTCGCGCAGGTGGAGCACGACCTCCTGCTCCTCGTCGGCGGCGAACAGCCGACGCCGGTGCCGGTGGACCCAGCCGAGATCGTCCAGCGCGAGCGGCCGACACCGCCCCACGACCGGCCCAGCGCCGCGGAGCTGATCGATGCCGTGCGCGAGTGGCTGGCCGACGAGGTCGTGCCGGCGCACGAGGGGCGGCTGCGCTTCGACGCACGCGTGGCCGCCGGGGCCCTGGCCGTGGCCGGGCGCGAGCTGGCGCTGGGACCGGCCCACGGTGCGCGCCACGCCACCCGCCTGGCCACGCTCGGCGTGACCGACGACGAGGCGCTCGCGGCGGCGATCCGTGCGGGCGACGTGGACGATGCCGACCGCTGGGGCGCGGTGGCGCGCGCCGTGTGGGAGTCGGTCCTGGACAAGCTGGCGGTGGTCGATCCCGGCTACGCCGACCGAGACGAGGAGGCCGACGATGCCGATCCTGGGACCTGAGCACGACTTCGCGCATCCGGTGGAGGGCGATGCGGCCTGGAGCGAGTCGTACTACTTCAACGGCTACGACCCCGGCTGCGATGTCGGCCTGTTCACCCGCATCGGGGTGCGGCCGAACGAGGGCACGATCGACGTCGGCCTGACCCTCTGGCTGCCCGGCACCCGTGTCGCCGGCATCCGGGGCGTGCGCGAGCAGCACGAGATGACCGACACCGCTCTCGAGGTCTCCGGCGTCCGCTACGAGCGGATCGAGCCCCTGCGGAGCTGGCACCTCATCGCGACCGGGCCCGCCGACCTCGGCGACCTGGCCACCGGCGAACGGGGTCGCGCCGACGTCGAGGTGGACCTGCGCTTCGAGGCGTCGACCCCCGCGATCGGCGTCGACGGACAGGGCCGGTCCGACCGTTCCGGCGGGTCGGCGGCGTCCACCAGCGCCTCGGTCGGGAAGGGCCACCTCGAGCAGGCGGGCCGCTGGAGCGGATCGGTGCGCTGCGGATCGGAGACCTGGACCCTCGACCCGAGCCGAGCCCGAGGCAACCGGGACAAGTCGTGGGGGCCGCGCCGCTGGGGTGGGCCGCGGTGGTGGCGCTGGTTCTCGATCAACATCGACGACGGCACCCACTTCGGCGGCATCAGCATCGGCACCGAAGCCGGCACGCTCGATCGGGGCTGGGTGCACCGCGACGGGTCGGTGGAGTCGATCCGGTCGTGGGGGGTGTCCACCGAGCTCGCCGACGACGGCGTCACCCACCGGGTCACCCACCTGCGCGCCGTGGACAAGGCCGGTCGCACCCACGAGCTGCGCGGCGAGGTGCTCCGCGTGCTGCCGCTGCCCCACGGCACCACGCTCGTGAACGAGGGCCTCACCCGATGGGAGTACGAGGGTCGCACCGGCTACGGCATCGCCGAGTACCTGCACCAGCTCGACGACCAGGGACGACCCGTCGTCCCCGTCGTCTGACCCCCTGCTCAGGTGCCGTAGAGCGCCATCGACGGTGAGTAGGTCCCGTCGAGGACCGCGGCGAGGTACCGGCCCGCGGCGCGCAGGTACTCGTCGTCGGAGCCGGCGGCTCGCTCGATCGAGGCCCGGTGCGGGCGGGCGGCGTCACCGACCCAGGTGAGCGCATCGAACGCCTGGAGCTTCACCCGCGGGTCGGGGTGGTCGTCGAGCGTCTCGGCGAGGAACGCCACCGACGCGTCGTCCTCCCCCAGGCGAGCCAGCGCCTCGGCCACGGGGATCTGCACGAACACGGACCGGTCGCGCTCGAGCGCGTCGGCCAACGCCTGGCGGGCGCTCCGCGCCTTGGGACCCAGCATGAGCAGGCCCTGCGCCGCCCAGAACCGGACGATGTCGTTCTCCGCTCGCAGCTCGGTCCGCAGCCGGCCCAGGTTGGCTCGGTCTCGCCGGATGGCCACGCCGGCGACCGCGAGCACGTGCCGGATGGGATAGGCCCCTCGGGCGCGGCTGGCGGCATATCCCTCGGACGGGTGGCCCTCGGGGATGAAGCCGTTGTCGTTGGTGCGGACCAGGTGGGTGGTCAGGGCCCGGCGCAACCGGCTGCGCACGGCCCGCAGCTCGGCCCGATCGCGGTCGATGAGGTTCTCGATCCCGTCCGGGTCGTGGCGGAGGTCGTAGAGCTCCTCGGCGGGCTTCGCCCGCCAGAACCGCTCCTGGGCGGGTTCGAGCTTCCCGTCGAGGTGCAGCTGCTCCCACTCCTGGTAGGAGGCGAGCTGCCACATGAAGACGTTGTGCTGACCGTAGGGACGGTGGGGCAGGTAGTTGCGGACGTAGAGGTACCGGGTGTCGCGCACGGCGCGCTGCAGGTCGTAACGCTCGTCCATGCGACCCCGCTGCCCGTAGGTGTAACGCCGCCACCGGACATCGGGCCCGAGGAACGACACGCCCTGCATGTGCTCGGGCACGTCGACCCCGGCGACGGTCAGCGCCGTCGGCGGCAGGTCGACCCCGTGGATCGGCGATCGCACCCGGGCACCGGGGGCCTTGGAGGTGAGGTGCTCCCATGCTGGTGGTACCCGGACGATGAGCGGGATGTGCAGCCCGTGCTCGGCCACGTAGCGCTTGCTGAACGGCAGCACCCCGCCGTTGTCGGAGAAGAAGAACACGATGGTGTCGTCGGCCAGGCCGTCCTCGTCGAGCTCGCGGAGCCGCTGGGCCAGTTCGGCGTCCATCTGGGCCACCCGGTCGTGGTAGCGGGCGAGGTCGCGCCGCACGGTCGGCGTGTCGGGGAGGTAGTCGGGGACCCGGACGTCCTCGGGCTTCGTCGCGCCGGCCGGAGCCGTGAACAGCTGCGACTCGTGGGTGGTCATCGACGTGAACTGGGCGAAGAACGGCTTCCCCGCCGGGCGGTTGCGCCAGTGGGCGGTGCCGCTGGAGTCGTCCCAGGTGGCGGCCAGGTCGATCTCCGCGTTGTCGTCGGTCTTCGAGTTGTTGGTGGTGTAGTAGCCCGCCTCGCGCAGGTACTCGGGGAACCCTCGGATCTCGGGCGGGAGCGTCGCGGTGGCCCGCATGTGGTGTGCCGGTCCGGCCGCCTCCGGGTGGACGCCGGTGAGGTAGGCGAAGCGCGACGGCGCGCACACGGGAGCCGGGCAGTACGCCGTCTCGAACAGGATCCCCTCGCTCGCCAGGCGGTCCAGGGTCGGGGTGCGGGCGGCGCGGTCGCCGTAGGCGCCGATGTAGGGCGACGGGTCGTCGGCGATGAACCACAGCACGTTCGGTCGGGCCCGGGCCTCCGCTGCCGCCGCTCCGGCCGGCGACGCCAGCTTGCCCAGCAGCACCGCCAGACCGGCGCCGGCACCGGCCGCCAGCACCTGGCGACGTGACGGCGAGGCCAGGCCGTGCTCTTCGGCTCGTGGACCTGTCCCCATCGTCACCCCCTCCCCTGCCGATCCTTTCATCACGACCGTAGGCGAGCTGGCGTGAGCAGCTGGGTGATTGACATCCGGCCTGATCTGTCTCACTATCATGACGTGAGCGCCATCCTGTCCCACGAGGTCCAGTTCGTTCCGTGCTCGGGACCGTCGTGGCGCGACCCGTTCGCCATGTACGCCGCGCTGCGAGAGGGCGACCCCGTCCACCACGTGGAGGGTGGCGACTACTGGGTCCTCTCACGCTTCGCCGACGTCTTCGCCGCCGCCCGTGACACCGCCGCGTTCTCCTCGGCCCACGGCCTGACGTTCCACTACGACGACATGGACGCCGCCGGTCTGGCCGAGGCCACGCCGATGGTGATGCTCGACCCGCCCCAGCACACCGACTTCCGCCGCCTGGTCGGCAGGGGCTTCACCCCTCGACGCGCCGCGGCCTTGGAGCCGGAGATCCGAGCGTTCGTGGTGGAGCGCGTCGAGCGACTCCGTGCCCAGGGCGGCGGCGACGTCGTCGCCGAGCTGTTCAAGCCGCTGCCGAGCATGGTCGTGGCCCACTACCTCGGCGTGCCCCAGGCGGATCGGCGTCGGTTCGACGCGTGGACCGACGCCATCGTCGCGGCGAACGCGGCGGGCGACGCCCTCTCCGCGCCTGATGCCGTCGGCGAGCTGCTGGAGTACTTCGGCCACCTGGTCGAACGACGGCGCACCGACCCGGGCGACGACACCGTGAGCGACCTGGTCGCAGCAGGCGACGGCGACGCCGTGCCGGTGCTGCGCATCCTCGGGTTCGCGTTCACCATGGTGGCCGGGGGCAACGACACCACCACCGGCATGCTCGGGGGGTCCGCCGAGCTGCTGACCGCGCACCCCGACCAGCGGTCGCTGCTCCTGGACGACCCGTCGAGGATCCCCGACGCCGTCGAGGAGCTGCTCCGGCTCACGAGCCCCGTGCAGGGCCTGGCCCGCACCACCACCCGCGACGTGGAGGTCGCGGGCTGCACCATCCCGGCCGGCCGCAAGGTCATGCTGCTCTACGGATCTGCCAACCGGGACCCACGTGAGTTCGGCCACGATGCCGAGGAGCTCCGCGTCGACCGGCGGCCGCGCCAGATCATGACCTTCAGCTACGGCGCCCACCACTGCCTCGGCGCGGCGGTGGCCCGCTTGCAGGCTCGCGTGGCCCTCGAGGAGCTGCTGGCCCGATGCCCACGCTTCACCGTGGACGCCGAGCGCGGCGAGTTCGCACCCGGCAACTACGTCCGCCGCTACCAGTCGCTCCCCTTCGAGGTGGCGGCCTCGTGACCGGCTGGCTGCGCGCCGAGCGGGCCTCGCTGGCCGCCGACCAACTGCTCGACGCAGCCGGCGAGCTCTTCGCCGAGCGAGGCGTCGCCGCCGTGGGCATGGCCGACGTGGCCGCGGCCGCGGGTTGCTCACGGGCCACGCTGTACCGGTACTTCGAGAGCCGCGAGGCGCTGCGCACCGCGTTCGTCCATCGGGAGACGTGGCGGATCGGGGCGTCGGTGGCCGAACAGATCGCCGGCCTCGACGATCCGGGCCTGCGCCTCGTCGAAGCGATCACGACCGCGCTGCGCCTCGTCCGCGACGACCCGATCCTCGCCGCCTGGTTCACCACCGGCGATTCAGGCACCACGGCGCGCCTCGCCCAGTCATCGGAGGTCATCGCCGCCCTGACCACCGGACTGCTCGGCGACCTGTCCGAGCCGGTGGCGCGACGGCGGGCCCGCTGGGTGGTTCGGATCATCGTGTCGCTGCTCACCGATCCCGAGCCCGATCCCGCCGAGGAGCGCACCCTGATCGAGCAGTTCGTGGTGCCCGTCGTCGTCCGCTCCCCCGGGTGACCACCATGGCCGCCACCGCGCCGGGCGTGCGTCGCCGCGGTGTGGCGCTCGTGGTCGCGTCCACCTTGGGGGTGGTCCTGGCGACCGCCGGCTGCTCGTCGGATCCGACCGACTCGCCGTCCACCACCGCGGCCCCGACGTCGACGACGACCAGTGCGTTCGGACCCGCCCCGGCCGTGAACCCCCATCTCGGCCCGTCGGCCACGTCGACCATGCACGCCGACAGCGGCTCGTCGGACAGCACTCCGCTACCGGGTCCGGGTACAGGCCCGATCGAGGTGCGATCGATCGACCTGGGGGCGGTGTGCCCGACGATCCTGATCGGGTCGGACGAGATCCCCGTGGCGCTGTGCACCCGGATCAGCGACCTCCGGCCGGTGGTCCACCTGCTCGACCCCGACACCGGAGCCTCACAGGCATCGACCGAGCTGACCGCGAGCGGTCTCTTCGGCGGCGTCTACGGGTACCTCGACGACCAGGATCGCATGGTGATGGTCGACGGTGGGGACCTGGTCCGCATCTCGCACCGCCGCGGAGCCGAGGGTTGGCTGCTGGAGCCCGACGATCGCGTGCCGCTCGGGTCCTCCGTGCCCCCGGGTGACCACGTGACCAGCATCGCGCCGGACCACTCGGGCGGGGTGTGGTTCGCCACCGACGGGGGCGTCGTCGGGCTGGTTCACGACGACGGCCGGGTGACCACGACCACGCTCAGCGACGGTGAGCGCGTGTCCAACAGCATCTCGACGAGCCCGGTCGGCATGGCGGTGGCGACCGACCACGCGCTCTACCTGGTGACGCCGGATGGCGACGATGGCCTCGAGGTGAGGTGGCGGGTCGCGTACGACCGCGGCCCGGCCCGCAAGCCAGGCCTCCTCGCCTGGGGCACCGGTTCCACCCCGACGTTCTTCGGCCCGACCGACGGCGCCGACTTCGTCGCGATCATCGACAACGCGGAGCCCCAGGTGCATCTCGTGGTCGTCCGCACCAGCGGCGACGACGCCGGCCAGGTGGTGTGCACCACCGGGGTGCTCGCTCAGGGCGGGCCAGGATCGGAGAACTCGCCGATCGGCATCGGGCGCACGGTCGTGGTCGCGTCGACCTACGGGTACGCGTACCCCCGCGTCCCCGACGACGCGGGCCCGAGCACTCCGGCGACGGCGCCCTTCACCGGCGGCATGACCCGCGCCGAGGTCCGCGCCGACGGTTCCGGTTGCGACGTGGTGTGGGACACGACCACCCGGTCTGCGGCCGTTCCCCGCTTGTCGACCGCGGACGGGATGATCACCACGGTGATCGCGTCACCGGCCCGGGGTGGCGACGAGACCTACGAGTACGGGGTGATCGATGCGGCCGACGGCACGGTGGTCGCCCGGCGCGCGCTCGGCGACGTGGCCGACCCGTTGCAGCTCGCCGGCACCGTCGGCCCGGGCCGGGCGCTGTGGCAGGGCACGATCGGCGCGGTGCTCCGCATCTCCCCCCGCAGTGCCCGGGGGTCATAGCCCTGCAAGGACGGATATTCCGACTCTCCCGATCAGGACTGGGCCGCCTCCGGAGAAGGACGGCCTCGGGCTAGCCGGCAGCCAGGCTCCGGCGCATACTCGAGGGGTGCCCACGCGCCGACGTCACGACGGCGCAATCCTTGCCGATGCGCCGGGCTACCGACGGTTCATGCCGGCCCTGATGCCGACGCGGAACGGGTCGGTGGTGTACTTCGAACAGCAGCTGCGGGTTGACCGGGCGTTGGAGCACGTCGCCGCCGTACGGGCGGAGCACCCCGAGATCCATCCGACCTTGTTCCACGTCGTGTTGTGGGCGATGGCGCGTACGTTCGAGCGCCACCCTCGCATCAACCGCTACGTCGCCGGCGGACGCCTCTACCAGCGCGACGACGTCACGATCGTGTTCACGGTCAAGTCGGAGCTGAGCGATTCGGGCACCCTGCTCGAGGTCAAGCACCGCTTCGACCCCAGCCGCTCGTTCCCCGATCTGGTCGCCGACCTCCAGGCCGAGATCGGCGCCAGCCGAGGCGGGCAGGAGGGACTGGCCGACAAGGAGCTCGGCTGGTTCCTTCACCTGCCACCGGCCCTGCGGCGGGGGCTCGTCCGGCTGGCCGGGGCCGCCAACGCCGTCGATCTGCTGCCGAGGGCGTTCATCGACGGTGACCCCTTCTTCGGGAGTGCCTTCGTCACCAACCTGGGCAGCGTCGGGCTCGACAGCGCGTACCACCACCTCTACGAGTACGGGACCATCCCGGTGTTCGGGGCACTCGGCCGGGTGCACGAGACCGTCGCGGTCGTCGACGGCGTGCCGACGGTCGTGCGGACAGCCTCGATGAAGTTCACCTACGACGAACGGGTCGAGGACGGCCTGTACGCGGCCACGGCACTGGCCGACTTCCAGCACCTCGTCGAGCATCCCGAGGACGGCTGACACCGTGGCTCGCCGGAGCCGTCCTGCCGGGACGCGCTGGGGTCGGCGGCTCCTGTTCGGGCTGGGCGTCGTCGGCCTGGCGGCGGCAGCGGTCGTCGCGTACCTGACCGTTCTGGGCGATCGGACCTCGCCGGTGGGGGTGGACGAGGCCGTCGACCGCTTCGAGGCCGAACAGACCGACAGCCCGACGGCTTCGACCGAGCCCAGCGAGGCACCCCGACCGGCCGAAGGGGTCTACGTCTACGCCACGGAGGGTCGCGAGACGATCGACCTGCTCGGTGGCGCCACGCACGACTACCCGGCGGAGACCACGGTCGCCGTCACCCACACCGAATGCGGGATCGGTCAGCGGTGGCTACCGCTCGACGAGCGCTGGGACCACGAGGAGCTGTGCCTCACCGACGAGGGCCGGGAGAGGCAGATCCTGCGCACACACCACGAGTTCTTCGGCATCGACGACGACGAGGACTTCACCTGCGAGCCCGGCTACGTGCAGTACCCCGCCCGTCCTCGGGTCGGAGCGACCTGGACGACGGCGTGCGAGAGCGACGGCTCGAGGCTCGAGGGCACGGGAACGGTCGTGGGCATCGAGACCCGAACGGTCGCCGGGCAGTCGGTGCGCACCGTGCACGTGAGGATCACCGAAGAAGCGACGGGGGCGAACACGGGGCCCAGCCGCGACGACTACTGGTGGCGCCTCGGCGACGGTCTTCTGGTCGCGCGCGCCTCGACCGTCGAGTCGCACTCGGACACTCCGCTGGGGGTCGCCACGTACACGGAGAGGTTCACCTTGGAACTGGTGTCGCTCGACCCCCGGACCTGACGAGCCTGCGCACCGACGCGCTGATTCGCTGAACGCGCCCGGAAGGGCCCGACTTGCCCGGAAGGGCTCGGGTGGCGTTAGGTGCGTGGATGCCTGCCAGCGGCCGAACCCAGGAAGAGCGCCGGCAGCGCACCGTCCGTGACGCGCTCGGTGCAACCATCGATTGCCTGGCCGACGTGGGCTATCGAGGGACGAGTGCGCGGGTGGTGGCCGAGCGTGCCGGCGTGTCTCAGGGGGCGGTCACCTACTACTTCCCGACTCGCCTGGAGTTGGTGATCGCAGCACTCGAGGAGCTGACGAAGCGATGTGAGGCTGACGCCAGGGCCCTGCTTCCCTCGCTGCCGTCGGCTCCCCTCGAGCGTCGCCTCGCCGTGGTGGACGTGATGCGCTCGCTGTTCTCCGGCCCGCTGTTCGTGGCGTGGGCCCGGTTGTGGTTCGCGGCGGCCGAAGACGACGAGCTTCGTGCGGCGATGGTGCCGGTCGAGCAGAACGCGTGGGACCGGATGTACGTGCTCGTCGCCGAGGCGCTGCCGGAGATCGCGGACGGTTCAGATGACGGGGCGTGGATCGGGCCGGTGATCTCGATGTTGCGGGGTCTCGGGTTCCAGGAGCACTTCGACCCTCGCCACGAACCGGGCCGTACGGATCTCTGGCCCCGGCACCGGACCGCGATCGCCACGATCTTGGCGCCGTAGCCCTCGCCACTGGAATCCCGACCGATGGGTCGGTAACCTGGCGGACGGGTGACCTGCAGGGGGTTCACCCGTGAACTCAGGGGGTTCGTTCGTGATCGTTCGTCGTCTGCTGCTCGCTCTGGCGCTCGTCGCCACCACGCTCGCCCTGGTTGCGGCCAACCCGGGAGCTGCATCCGCAGCGACCGCCAAGGACCCGGTGGTGATCGTGCCCGGGTTCACCACCGGTCCGGTCGTCGACCTGGGCTACGTGCCGCTGATCGAGCGGCTGCGCGGCGCTGGCTACGACGTCACCATGCTCACCTACCCCGACTACGGCCTCGGTGACATCCGCGACAACTCGCAGCGCCTCGCCAACACCATCGCCGCGGTCCGCGCTCGCACCGGTGCCGCCAAGGTCGACCTCGTCTCGCACTCCATGGGTGGCTTGGTCAGCCGCTACTACATCAAGAACCTCAGCGGCGCTTCCAAGGTCGATTCGCTGGTCATGCTCGGCTCCCCGAACTACGGCACCGCGATCGCCAACATCGCGTCGTTCCTCTCCCTCGGGTCCTGCGTCGGCATCGAGTCCTGCAACCAGATGGCCGCCGGTTCGACCTTCCTCGCCAACCTGAACGCCGGCGACGACACCATCGGCTCGGTGCGCTACACCTCGATCGCCACCAAGATCGACGTCGTCTCCACCCCGTACCGGACCTCGTTCATGGCCAACGACGGCAACATCACCAACGTCGCCGTCCAGGACCAGTGCTTCCTTCGCAACCCCGGCCACATCACCCTCATCGTCGACGGCACCGTCTACGACGGCATCCTCGATGCCCTCAAGGGCCAGTCCGTCAACATGAACTGCTTCGCGCTCTAGCCCCGCCCCAGCCCCGGTTCGAGGGCCGCGTGTTCCAGGAGTCGATCACGTCGCACCATGTGCTTCACTCAGGCTCGCCGGTACTCGGGGTTCTCCCAATCGAAGCGCTGGCCGTCGTCCCAGGCGCTGCGTTGGTTCCCGTACGCCGGGATGCCGCCGGCATCGTGGAGCACCTTGGCCAGGTGGAGCAGGTTCCAGGTCATGAAGGTCGTGTTGCGACTGGTGAACTCGTTCTCCGGACCGCCCGATCCGGGGTCGAGGTAGGACGGGCCGGGGCCGGCCTCACCGATCCATCCCGCGTCGGCCTGGGGCGGGATCGAGTATCCGATGTGCTGGAGGCTGTAGAGGACGTTCATGGCGCAGTGCTTGAGGCCGTCCTCGTTGCCGGTGATCAGGCAGCCGCCCACCCGGCCGTAGTACTTCCACTGGCCCTGGTCGTTCAGGTCGCCCGACGACGCATACAGCCGCTCGATGCACTTCTTCGTCACTGAGCTGTTGTCTCCCAGCCAGATCGGGCCGGCGATCACCAAGATGTCGGCGGCCCAGACCTTGGCCTGTATGGAGGGCCACTCGTCGGTGGCCCAGCCGTGCTCGGTCATGTCGGGCCACACACCGGTGGCGACGTCGTGGTCGACGAGGCGGACGGTCTCAACGACCACCCCGTGCTTGGTCATGATCCCCGAGGACGCGTCGACCAGGGCCTGGGTGTTGGACACCTCGGGGGACCGCTTGAGGGTGCAGTTGATGAAGAGCGCTCGCAGCCCGGTGAAGTCGGGAGCCACGCCGGTGTTGTCATCGACCATGTCTTGGACTCTTCCTTTTCACGTGCCCCCGGACCTCCGGGTGCGAGGAGCGGGCCGTCGATACCGCACCCTAGGCACGCCCGGGGCCTGGCCGTAGTGGTGCGACAGCGAGGTCAGCGGCACCCTGCTCGAACGACACGGCGGCGCTGAAGCCCAGGTCCTGCTCGGCCCGGAGCGTCGAAGCCGTGACGTGTCGAACGTCACCCAGCCGGTACCGACCGGTCAGAACGGGAGGCGGACCGGCCATCGCTGCCGCCAGCACCGCTGCGAGCTCGCCGACGGTGTGGGGCACCCCGGTGGCGATGTTGACCGGACCGACAACCGGCTCGTGGGTGGTGAGAGCCAACACGTTGGCAGTGGCGACATCGTCGACGTGGATGAAGTCGCGGCGCTGTCGGCCGTCCTCGAACACCTGCGGGGCGTCGCCCCGTTCGAGCGTCGAGCGGAAGATGGCGGCCACCCCGGAGTAGGGCGTGTCCCGTGGCATCCGGGGGCCGTAGACGTTGTGGTAGCGCAGAGCCGTCACCGCCACGCCGGTCTCCCGGCCGAACACCGCACAGAGGTGCTCCTGGTGGAGCTTGGTGGCGGCGTAGGTGTTGCGCGGATCGAGCGGCGCATCCTCGTCGACGAGTTCGGGCGTGAGCGACCGGCCGCAGATCAGGCAGGTCGGCTCGAACCGGCCACGGTCGAGGTCGTCGACCGCACGGGGCCCGGGTCGGACCCGACCGTGCTCGCCGCATCGGTACCCGCCCTCGCCGTAGACGACCATGCTCGACGCCACCACCAGCCGGCCGCTGAAGCCGGCCTCGTGGAGGCACCACAGGCCGACGGCGGTGCCCAGATCGTTGTCCTGCACGTAACCCCGGACGTCGGCCGGGCTCACCCCGAGGCCGACGCGTGCTGCCTGGTGGCACACCGCATCCACCCCGCCGAGCGCGGCGCGCCAACCGTCGGGATCGGCCACGTCAGCGCGCACGTAGTGGACCGCGGGATTGCGGTAGTCGGGGTCGACGGCGTGGACGTGCGTCGCGACCGAGTCGAGCACCACCACCTCGTGATCGAGGCCGACGAGGTCGTCGACGATGCGGGAGCCGATGAAGCCGAGCCCACCGGTCACGAGGATGCGCACGAGGTCTCCTACCAGGGGGTCCGGATGATGGATTCAAGGGCGACAGCCAGCACAACCTGGGCACCGAGGAAGACGGTGACGATCGACGAGGGGCGCCGGCCTCGACCAGCGAGGGACGCCACGCCATGCGATGGCGCCGGGTCGAGCGAGGCCGTGGCCAGCACGATCCACGGCACGAAGGGCAGCCAGATCCGCTCCACCTCGGCCTTGGACAGCCCCGACAGGTCGGCCACCACGACCGCGACCAGCGCTGGCACCACGAGCAGCTTGAGCCGCCGGTCACGGAGCCACACCACACCGGCCACCACCGCTGGGCCCAAAGCCAGGGAGAACGCGGCCGGATTGCCGAGCCAGGTCCAGTAGCCCCGCGGCCGGACGGAGGCGATGCCGGCGATGTATCGCACCCGGGTGGCGGCGAGGCCGTCGGGCCACCAGAACCCCAGCCACCAGAACCCACCCACGACGGCCGCCCCTCCCGCTGCCGCCCACGCCAGCACGGACCCGCGCCGCTGCCACACCGCGACGGTGATCGGGCTGAGCGCCAGCGGGACCACGCCATAGCTCAACTCGATGCCGAGCCCGAACAGGGCCCCACCCGCCGCCGCCAGCGCCGGGCCGATCCATGCCCGTCCGGCGCCCGCGCCCGGCCGGGGCCGGCACGAGGCGACCACCACCAGCGCGATCGCCGACGCGCTGATCGCAGCGAACATGGCATCGGCCGACGTGACGCTCCAGATGGCACTGGGGGTCAGCACCAGGAACGGCGCGGCTCGACGGGCCACGTCCTCCCCCGCCACGGCCCGGGCCGCCACCAGGACCGCCGGCGCCGTCACCGCGCTCACAGCCAGCAGAGACCACACCGCGCCCCACGGGCCGCCCAAGCCCACGCGGTCGAGTCCGACGAACACCAGCGTGGCTCCGAGGGGATGGCCCTCGACGTGGATCGGGTAGCGCTCGAGGACGGCAGGGTCGGTGAACGTCTCGATGAAGCGGTGGGAGCCGATCGCCTCGAAGCGATGGACGACGGCCGGGTACTCGTTCTGGTTGGCCATCGAGCGGTCGAGCGACGACGGGCCGCGGGTGAGCGCCAGCGCCAGGCCCCAGCCCACCGCCAGCAACGCCACCCCCGCCAACACCCGGCGCCACGACACCCGAGCGCACCACGACGGCAGCCACCACGCCACCGCGAGCCCGCCCGCCAGCACCGCCACCGTGGCTGGCACGAGGTGCACGCTGTGGTGCCCGGTGAGCGGCACCGACTGCACCTTCCAGGTCGAGGCGAACGCCCGCCCCCGCCAGCGGGCCAGCGCGACCCACCCGGCCCAGGCCAGCAGGCCGACCGCCAGCGCGAACGTCGACCGAGGCGCCGCACCAGCGTCGGGGGCGGCGACCGAGGAAGCCGGCGGGTCAACGACCGCGACGTCACCGATAGCGTCGTGCATCGTGCCCGATGTCGTGCTGCCGGTGTTGAACGAGATCGGCGCCGTGGGATCGGTGGTGGCGGCCATGCCCGTCGGCTACCGGCCCATCGTGGTGGACAACGGCTCCAGCGACGGCTCGGGCGACGCCGCCCGAGAGGCCGGCGCCTTGGTGGTGACCGAACCACAACCGGGGTTCGGAGCGGCGTGCTGGACTGGGCTCTTGGTCGCCACCGACGACGTGGTCTGCTTCATGGACTGCGACGGATCGCTGGACCCGGCCGACCTGCTCCTGGTGGCCGGGCCGGTGCTCGACGACGAGGCCGACCTGGTCCTGGGCGAGCGAATCGCCGAGCCGGGCGCCTGGCCGCCCCACGCACGGGTGGCCAACCGCTACCTGGCTCGACGGGTGCGGAGGGCCACCGGTCTGCGCCTGCGCGACCTCGGTCCGATGCGAGCGACGCGCCGTCAACCGCTGGTGGATCTGGGCATGGAGGACCGGCGCTTCGGTTGGCCGCTGGAGATGGTGCTGCGAGCTGCTCGGGCCGACTGGCGCGTCGCCGAGGTGGCAGTGCCCTATCACCCACGCCACGGGCGTTCGAAGGTGACCGGCACGGTGAAGGGCACTGCTCGCGCCATGCGGGACATGAGCGCGATCCTGCGCGATGCCTAGCTCGGCCGCCTTGGCCACCGCGTTCACGTCGGTCACGTCGGTCACTGATCGAGCGGCAGGCGGATCGTGAAGCGGCAGCCGTCGTCTGTGTTGGCCACGTCGATCAGGCCCTGGTGCGCTTCCACCAGCCCGCGAGCGATAGCCAGGCCGAACCCGCCGCCACCGGCACCGGGCGTGCGGGCCGCGTCGCCGCGGAAGGCGAGGTCGAAGACCCGGTCGATCTCGTGCGACGGGATGCCGCCGCAGCCGTCGCGCACCGACAGCACGGCCTGGCCGTCCTCCGTGCCGGCCTCCACCATCACCTGGCCACCGCGCGGCGTGTTGCGGATCGCGTTGTCGAGCAGGTTGTGGATCACCCGCGCCAGGTCCGGCACCGACGCCGACACCTCGGGTGCTGGGTCGAGCATCGATCCGGCCAGCACGACGCCCTTGGCATCGGCGACCGCGCCGGTGGCCGCGATGGCGTCGGACACCAGGTCGGCCAGGCCCACGCGTTGCAGGTCGAGGTCGAGCGCACCGGCTTGGATCCGGCTGAGTTCGAACAGGTCGTCGACGAGCTGCGAGAGCCGTTCGGTCTCCTGGAGCAGGGTGGCGTGGTAGCGCCCGACGGTGACCGGGTCGTCGACCACGCCGTCGGCCAAGGCTTCGACCATGGCCCGGATGCCCGACAGCGGCGTGCGCAGGTCGTGCGACACCCACGCCACCAGCTCTCGCCTGGAAGCCTCCATGGCCCGCTCCCGATCGCGTGCGGTGGCCAGGTCGGCCCAGGTGCTGCGGAGGCGGTCGGCCACGTCGGCCAACTCGGCGGGCAGCGCCCCGAGCGGCGCAGGGTCCCGGCCGGCCGCAAGCTCGCGCGCCAAGACCTGCAGCTCGGTGCTGGCCCGGCCCAGTCGTCGGGCCAGGAGCAGGGTGGCGATCGCGGCGGCCGTGCCGCCGGCGGCAAGCACCACGAACAGCGCCCTCAGGTCGTGGGTGGATACGAACATGGCATCGGCAGCCAGCAGGGCTCCGGCCAGCGCGGCGGCGATGGCCGTGGCCGCGATCACGCCGACCTGCACGGTCAGCGAACGGGCACGAAGGGTGTAGCCGACGGCCACGCCGGTGCCCGCCGCCGCGGCCGCGCCGACGACGGCCAGCAACGTGAGCACCAGGGCGTCGTGCATCGGGGCACCGAGGAACAGCGCGGCCGCCACGGTGGCGGCGATGCCCAGGGCCAAGACGGCGCCATAGGAGCCGAAGCGCTTCACGGCTCCCACCGGTAGCCGACGCCCCACACCGTCACCAGGTGCATCGGCGTCGACGGCTCCACCTCGATCTTCTCCCGCAGCCGCCGGATGTGCACGGTGACGGTGGAGGTGTCGCCGAAGCTCGTGCCCCAGACCCGTTCGAGCAGTTCGTCGCGACGGAACGCTCGCCGCGGGTGGCGCACCAGGTGGACGAGGAGCTCGAACTCGCGGGCCGTCAGCGCCAGGATCTCGCCCCCTCGACGGGCCTCGTGGGCGGCCACGTCGAGCGTGACCGGCCCGGCCTCGAGCGTTGCCGCTCCGGCCAGCACCGGGTCGAGCGGCGCGTGGGCCCGGCGGAGCACGGCCTTCACTCGGGCCACCAGCTCCCGCGGCGAGAACGGCTTGCTGATGTAGTCGTCGGCGCCGAGCTCGAGGCCCACGATGCGGTCGGTCTCGTCACCCTTCGCGGTCAACATCACCACCGGCACCGGGGCCAGGGCCTGCAGCCGCCGGCACACCTCCAGGCCGTCGAGGCCGGGCAGCATGAGGTCGAGCACCACAAGATCGGGCGGGTCGGCCAGCGCGGTGGCCAAGCCCTTCTCGCCGTCGGGGCAGACCTCCACCAGGCACCCCTCGCGCTGCAGGTAGGTGGCCACCACCTCGGCCACGTTGGGATCGTCCTCGATCACCAGGACCCGCTGACGATCGAGGGAGGCCACGGCTCGGACACTAGGCCCGACCGTCGGCGTCGTAGCCGGGTGCGGCGCCGTGTTCCTCACCTCGTAAGACGATTCGCTGCCGGGCGCAAGGGGCGCGTTGGCAGGGTGGGCGGGTGAACCTCCTGATCGTTGCCAAGCGGCCCGTTCCCGGCCGGGCCAAGACCCGACTGCTGCCCGCGTTCGGGGCCGCCGGCTCCGCCGCGCTGGCCGCCGCGGCCCTCGCCGACACCTTCGACGCCGCCCGACGGTCCAGCGCCACACGGGTGGTGGTGGCCTTCGACGGCGACCCCACCGGCGTGGTGCCCACCGACTTCGAGGTCATCCCTCAATGCTCCGGCGACCTGTCAGCCCGCCTGGCCCGAGCGTGGCGGGCCATGACCGGTCCAACGTTGCAGGTCGGCATGGACACACCGCAGGTCACCGGCGACGACCTCGACCAGGCGTTCGCCGCATTGTGCGAGCCAGGTACCGACGCCGTGCTCGGCCTCGCCGACGACGGCGGGTGGTGGGCCGTCGGCCTGCGCCGTCCGACCACCACCCTGGCCGGCGCCCTCTTCACCGGCATCGCCACCAGCCAGGCCGACACCGGATCCCGCCAACTCGGCCGACTGCGCCAACTCGGACTGGCCACCACCGCCCTGCCAACCCGCCGGGACGTCGACCACCCGGCCGACGTGGAGGCGGTGGCAGCTGAGGCGCGAGACACCCGGTTCGGTCGCGTCGCACTCGAGCTCCTGGCGTCAGTTGCCCCCGGTGGAGCGTCGGCCTCGTGAGCACGCCCGTCGGTGCCCACACGCATCGCCGCCCGCCGGATCGCCTCGCCGGATCCGAGCCCGGGGTCCTGCGGGCTCGAATGTGCGGCCGCGACGGCACCACGATCGCGCTCGACGTGGCGGGCTGGGCCGCCCAGGCCGACGACCTCGAACGCCGACGGTTGCAGCACATCTTCGGACCGGTGCTCGACATCGGCTGCGGGCCCGGCCGTCTCGTCGTGGCCCTGGCCGAGCGCGGAGTGCCCGCCATGGGCGTCGACGCCAGCCCGGTGGCGGTGGCCCGGGCCGCCGAGCGCCAAGCCGCCGCCCTCGTCCGGTCCGTGTTCGACCCGCTGCCCGGCACCGGGCGATGGCGCGGGGCGCTGCTCTTCGACGGCAACATCGGCATCGGCGGCGACCCCCTCCGGCTGCTGCGCCGAACGGCGGAGCTCCTCGCGATCGGCGGCAGAGCACTCGTGGAAGCCGCGCCACCCGGACTCGACCTGCATCGCTTCGAGGCCCGCGTCGAACGCGGCGACGCGGTCTCCCCCTGGTTCCCCTGGGCCCGCGTCGGCGTCCAAGGCCTGGTCCCGCTCGCCGCAGAGGCCGGGTTCGCGGTGTCCTCGATCATCGAGGACGAGGGCCGCTGGTTCGTCGACCTCGTGCTGGACCCGACGTGACCACGGCGCTCGTCGGTCGTCGCTACCAGTCCGACCTGCACGACACCCGCGTGGCCGCGGTGCTCGGGATCGGGTTGGGCGTGGCGTTCAGCATCTGCTTCGCCACCGGGCTGCTCTCCCACCTCATCCAGCATCCACCGAGCTGGTTCACCTGGCCGGCGCGGCCCGCCGGGCTCTACCGCGTGACCCAAGGCCTCCACGTGGCCACCGGGCTGGCGTCGATCCCGCTCCTCGGCGCCAAGCTCTGGGTGGTGGCGCCGACGTTCTGGGTGAAGCCGCCGGTAC
Source organism: uncultured Aquihabitans sp. (assembly GCA_964542495.1). GTDB lineage: Bacteria > Actinomycetota > Acidimicrobiia > Acidimicrobiales > Iamiaceae > Aquihabitans. The sequence goes on along the minus strand of CAZIVZ010000007.1, from coordinate 10,638 downwards.
GCAACGTCGCCCACGCCGTCGAGCGCACGATGTTGTTCCCCCTCGTGGGCGGCGGTGCGTTCCTGCTGGTCAGCGGCACCTTCAACACCTTCCAGTACTACCCATGGGACTTCTTCTTCACCACGGCGCACTACTGGGTGGCGTGGATCACCATCGGCGGGCTGATCGGCCACGTCGGCGCAAAGGCCACGCTCACCTTGTCCGCTCTGCGAGCACGCCCCGACGAGCCGGTCGGTGAGTTGGTCGGGCGAGCCGATCGGGGCGATCGGCGGTGGTTCCTCGGCGGTGTGGCCGCGGCATCCGGAGCCATCACCTTGGCCACTGTCGGCCAAACCATCGGGCCCCTGCGCCACATCTCGGTGCTCGCCCCCCGAGACCCCGGCGTCGGGCCGCAAGGCCTCCCGGTCAACAAGACCGCACACTCCGCACGGGTAACCGCCGATCTCGTCGACGACTCCTACCGACTCCACGTCACCGGCCGCGTGAGCCGGCCCCTCTCCCTCACCCTCGCCCAACTCCAAGCCCTGCCCCAACGCCGCGCCACCCTGCCGATCGCGTGCGTGGAGGGCTGGAGCGCATCGGCCACCTGGACCGGCGTGCCCCTCCGTGACCTGCTCGACCTGGCCGACGCCGACCACGACGCCGAGATCAAGCTCCACTCGCTCCAGACCGGCGGCCTGTTCCGAGCGTCCACCGTGTCGGTCAACCAGGCGGCCGACCGCGACACGTTGCTCGCCCTCCAACTCAACGGGGTGCCGCTCGCCCTCGATCACGGCTACCCACTCCGGCTCATCGGCCCCAACCGACCCGGCGTGTTCCAGACCAAGTGGGTCACCCGCGTGGAGGTCAGGTGACCACCTCCGAGCCCTCCGCCCTCCCGAAACGGACCTCACCCGCCGGGTTCGCCTTCTGGCTCGGCATGATCGTTGGCGGCGGGGTCGCGCTCTACGGAGCGGTCAACCTCATCGAAGACCAACGAAGCAGCCTCCGCTCCATCGCCATCTGGTTCGTCGGTGGCGCGCTAGCCCTCGACCTCGTCATCGTGCCCACCGCCGCTGGGCTCGGGTGGGTGGTGAAGCGGCTCCTTCCCCCAGCGACCTGGCCGCCAGTCCGCGCCGCGCTGCTCGCCACCGCAATCGTGATGGCCTTCGCCCTACCCCTCGTCTCCCACCAGGGCGGCAAGCCCGACAACCCCAGCCTGCGACCACGCGACTACGGCGCCGGCCTCACCTGGACCATTGCGCTCCTCTGGGTCGTGGCAGGCATCGTGGCCGCAACGCGGGTCCAGCACGGACGGTCCGAGCGAACCTGACGGTCGGCTTGCGTGCCCGGGGAGCGCACGGTTCTCGCCCCCGGGTGGGCATGAAACAAGCAGGGCCCCGCTGGGTCAAGGGCCTCGACGAGGTCCGGGCGACGGCTACCATCGGGCCGTCCCCGGGGGAAGGTGGTGGGCCGTGGGGTTGCAGGTCACCGTATCGGTTCTGTTCACCGACGTAGTCGACTCGACCGCTCGGAGCGAGCGCGTCGGTCCCGAGGCGGCCGAGGCCGAGCGCCGAGCCCACTTCGAGGTCTTACGAGCGGCGATCGGCAAGCACAACGGGCGCGAGGTCAAGAACCTCGGCGACGGTCTCATGGTCGTCTTTCCCAGCATCGGAGCGGCGGTCGCCGGGGCCGTCGCCGTCCAGCAGGCCGTCGACCGGGCCGGGCGGGCTGAGGTGGATCCGGTGCGCATCAGGACGTCGCTGGCGACGGGTGACGCCGAGGAGGAGGACGGCGACTACTTCGGGCCGACCGTCGTCGAGGCCGCTCGCCTCTGCGCCCTCGCGGCGCCCGGCCAGATCCTCGCCGGGCCCGTCGTGCCTCTCCTGGTCGGCACCCGGGGCGACCACCGCTTCCTCCCCGTCGGCGAGCGGATCCTCAAAGGCATGGAGCGCCCGATCGAGGTCTTCGAGGTGCAGTGGACGCCGCTGGGCGCCGAGGCGGCCACGGTCCCGCTGCCCGCGCAGTTGGCCCGCCCGGTGCGGGTCAGTCGGGTCGGACGGCCAGAGGCAGCCGCCGCCATCGATGGCGCATGGAAGGCGGTGCGCACCGGCGAGCGCCATGCCGTCCTCCTCGCCGGCGAGGCCGGCATCGGCAAGACCCGCTTGGCCTCCGACTTCGGCCGGTCCGCTCACGGCGATGGTGCCATCGTCTTGTACGGGCGCTGCGGCGAGGACGTCGGCTCGCCCTACCAGCCGTTCGTCGAGGCCCTGACGGCACTGGCCGAGCACCAGGAGGAACAGGCGCTCGCCGATCACGTGGCCCGCCACGGACCTGCGCTGGCCCGGTTGGTACCGACCGTCGCGCACCGACTCGGCCTCGAGCCGCCACCGCCGCGCGGCGGCGAGAGCGAGCGCTACGCCGTGATGGCCGCGGCCGGGACCTATCTGGCGACGACCAGTGCGTCGACCCCCGTGGTCCTCATCCTCGACGACCTCCACTGGGCCGACCCCTCGAGCCTCCACATGGTCCGCCACCTCCTGACGACCGGTGCACCGTGCAGCTTGATGGTGGTCGGCACGTACCGCGACACCGACCTCTCTGCCGACCACCCGCTCACCGCGCTGCTCGCCGACCTCCACCGGGAGGACGACGTCACCCGCATACCCCTGCGCGGGTTGGGCGACACCGACATGGTCGCCCTCCTCGAGGGTCTCACCGGGCACGCGATGGACCGAGCCGGGATAGAGCTCGCCCACGCCCTGGGTCGCGAGACGAGCGGCAACCCCTTCTTCGCCATCGAGATGCTCCGTCACCTCGCCGAGTCCGAAACCGTGTACCAGCGCGACGACGGTCGCTGGGCCCTTCGCGGCGAGCTGAGCAAGATCGGCCTCCCCCAGAGCGTGCGGGAGGTCGTGGGCCGACGCATCGGGCGGCTCGGTCCGGACGCTCAGCGGGTGCTCGGGCTCGCCGCGGTCATCGGCCGCGAGTTCGACCTCGATCTGTTGGCCGCCGTGACCGACGTCCCGATCGACGGTCTCATCGACATCCTCGAGGAGGCCGAGGCCGCCGGCATCGTGAGCGAGCACCCAAACGAGGTCGGCCACTACTCCTTCGCCCACGCGCTGATCGAGCACACCCTGTACGAGGATCTCTCCGGCGCCCGACGCCAACGCGCCCACGAGAAGGTCGGCCTGGCCCTGGAGGATCTCTGTGGCGACCGCCCCGGCTCCCGGATCGGCGAGCTCGCCTACCACTGGAACGCGGTCAGCCACCCGGTCGCACCGGCCAAGGCGATCACCTACAGCGCCCAGGCGGGGTGGGCCGCGCTCGCGCAGAACGCACCGGACGATGCGCTGGGATGGTTCACCCGAGCGATCGACATCCACGACCGCACCCAGCGAGACGATGCCGCCGCCCGGGTCGACCTCATGATCGGCCTCGGCCGGGCCCAGCGCGACGCTGGCGACGCCTCGTACCGCGACACCCTGCTCGCCGCCTCCGCGGATGCCGTGGCGCTCTCCGACCACGGCCGGTTGACGCGAGCCGTGCTGGCGAACACCCGCGACGGCGACACGTCCGCGGTCAACGACCCGGAGCGCCGGGCGATGGTTCGCCTGGCCCTCGACGCGGCCGGCGATGAGCCCACTGCCGAGCGGGCCCGCCTCCTCGCCACCCTCGCCAGCTGCCTGCCGAACGAGGACGCCGACGAACGTCGCCGCATCGGTCTGGCCAGCCACGCCGTGGCCCGCGCCCTCGACGACCCGGTCACCCTCCTCGCCGTTCTGAACAAGACGCTCACGACGATCGGGGCTCCGGGGACGGGCGTCGAGCAGATGGCGCTCGCCACCGAGGCCGTGGCCCTCGCCGTACGACTCGGCGACAGCGTGGCTGAGTTCAGCGCCTGCTTCCAACAGGTCAGCGCCTCCGTGCAGGTCGTTGACCGCCAGGCGCTCGACCGGTCCGTCGACCGCTGCCAGGAGATCGCGGACCAGATCGGCCAGCCTGTCCTGCGGTGGCAGAGCTGCCTGGCGGCGGGCCTGAGGGCGCTGCTCGACGGTGATGTCGGCGCGGCCGAGGCCTGGGGCGAAGAGGCCCTCGTGCACGGTGCTGCGGAGCCCGAGGCCCTCCCGGCCTGGGGCGGCCAGACCCTCGAGCTGCGACGCATCCAAGGGCGGGTAGACGAGGTGGTCGACCTGTTCGCCGAGATCGCCAGCGATCCGGTCGACATCGATGACGTCGTGGGCTCGGCGGTGGCGGCCATGGCCGCGGACGTCGGCGACCTCGACCGGGCTCGATCCCTCGTCGACGAGGCGTCGGCGACGGGGTTCACGCATTCCCACGACTTCCTCTGGACGAGCATCACGGTGATGTACGCCGAGGCCACCGCTGGGGTCGGTGATCGCGCGGCGGAGGCCGAGCAACTTCTCGACCTGCTCGCGCCCCACGCCGACGAGGTGGCCACGAGCACGGTGACGGTGGTCGGTGTGGTCGCAGCGACGCTCGCCCGCCTCTCCCTCGCATGCGGCCGCCTCGACGAGGCGGCGGCACATGCCGACCGGGCGTTGGACATCGCGACCCGCCTCCGTGCGCCCTATTGGACCACGAGAGCGCGTCTCCTCCAGGTGGAGGCCTGGCAGCGAACGGGTCGGCGCCTCGACGACGTGAGCGACGTGCTCGCCGAGGTCGATGCCACGGTCACCCACCTGGGCCTCGCCCATCTGGCCCCTTGGGCCGCCCGACTGCGGAACGAGGTGGGCGCGTCGCCGGCCGGAGGAGACGATCGATGAGTCGGGGCCGGTCAGTCCAGGGATGGACCGCCGTCGTCACGGGAGCTGCATCGGGGATCGGGGCCGCGCTTGCCGGCCGCCTCGTGGCGGCGGGGGCGACGGTCCACGGCTTCGACCTCGACGGCTCCGCGGTGGGCGAGGGCATCAAGGGCCGCTCGGTCGATGTCGCCGACCTCCACCGTCTTCGCGCCGCGCTGACCGAGGTCGGGTCCGAAGCAGGCTCGGGAGGCATCGATGTGCTCGCCAACGTGGCCGGGATCGACGAGCCCGTCTCGGCCCTCGACGGGGATGACCTCGACACCTATCGGCGGATCATGGCCGTCGACTACTGGGCTCCGGTGGCGGGGACGTTGGCGGTCGTGCCCGGCATGGTCGCGCGAGGTCGGGGCATCGTCGTGAACGTCTCTTCGGACAGCGTCCGGACACCGGTCGCCGGCATCGCCGCCTACGCGGGAGCGAAGGGGGCGCTCTCGGCTTTCACGGAGAGCATCGGCAATGAGGTGCGACCCCTCGGCGTGGTGGTCCAGGTCGTCTACCCAGGGTTCTTGTTGACGCCGATGGGCGATGCGGCGATCGCGTCCGGCCTCCCGCTGCCCCCGAAGAGCGCGCGACGCACTCCCGAACAGGTCGCCGATCTGGTGATGCGGCGCATGGGCGGAAGCCGAGCCGAGATCAACGCCGTCGGTCTGACCATCCTCCCACCCATCCTGCGGGCCACCACCCCTCGCCTCTACCAGCGAATCGTGAGATCCCGCGGCCGCGCCGCCCACCCCCCAGCGGATGCGGCCCGCTAGTTGTCCGCTCGGGAGCGCGGGCATCAGGTGCGCTGCCCGGCGCCGCTGGGGTAGTCGGTGGCCCGACGATCGTGCCGCCGACCAGCGCATTCGCCTGATAGGGACCGGTCGTTCAGCCGAGTCGGTCGAGGACGGCGCGGGCGTCGGCCTCGATGTAGCCCCAGCCGCCGGCCGAGGCCGGCTCGAGCGCAGCGTGGGCCATCTCACGCGCCCGCTCGTAATCGTCACCCTGGTCGCGGTCCGCGAGCAGGCCGGCCCATGCAGCTCGGGTCGCGGCGACCAAGATCGGTGATCGGAGACGCTGGTGGACTTCGAGGGATTCCGCGAACCAACGGTCCGCCCCGTCGTGGTCGCCGACGAGGCGATCGAGCAGCCCGAGGTACCACGCGACGCTGCAGTTGAAGGTGGCGCCGGTCGTCACGACCTGGTCGTGATACGGGGCGAGCAACGCACGCAGCGGAGGTGCCACCTCGGGCACACCGGTCCGCCAGGCGGCTTCGGCCCAACATCCGACACCGGTCGCCCACCCGAGGTCCTCAGTGAGGGAGAAGCCATCCCCGACGGCCGCGTGGAGCAGGTCCCTAACGCTGTCGTGGCCGTCCGCGCAGGCCAATGCCAACGTCAGCGTGGGGCGGAACGACATTCCGGGGTTGTCGTCGATGGCCTGTTCGATGAGCGGCACCATCTCGTGGAAGCGGCCCTGGTGGTATCTCAGGTTGAGAAGCTGCATCCCGAAGATGGCCACGGCGTCGGGCTGACCGTTCTCGAGCCCGTAGGCGAGCGCAGCCTCGATGCCCTGTTCGTGCGCGCCGAGGTCCCCGCGCATGCCGGCGACCAGTGCCTGCTGGTTCAACTCGTTCCACCGCAGCGCCGCGTCCGGGACGCGAGAGGCGTAGTCCTGGAAGGCAGCGAAGTGCCGCTCGACGCCGTCGGCGTCCGCGCGATGGATCGCGCCGATGAACGCGTTCACGTGTGCCAAGCAGGCCCCGGCCGGATCATCCAGCTGGTCGTAGATGTCACATGCTTCACGGGCCAAGATCGTGAAGCGCGGCAACGTGGCAGCGCACACGCTCCCGAACGATCCCATGCGGAGCGCGAACGCGAGTGCCGCCCGGTCGCCGCTCTCGCGCGCAGCCGCGACGGCCTCCTCGGCCAGCGCGACTCGCTCGTCGAGCGGACTGACGGGGATCCGTTCGACGGCCGCGGTGGCGAGGAGCCGCGCCCGCTCGGCGAGCGCGGTCGGGTCGAGGCGCGCGACGGCGCGGTCGAGCATCCCGATCCGCTCGGCATCGGCTTGAGCGATGCTGCTCTGCCACCCGCGGTTGTTGGCGATCACGGCGCGGGCCAGGAGGTCGACATGGTCGAGCTGGTCCGCTTGACGGGCGGCGTCGAGGAGTGTCTCGCGGTGGGCGGGGTCGCCGGTCTGGCGCTGCGCGATGCCGAGGCCGATGAGCACCTCGACCCGCTCACGGGGATCCTGCTGCGGGAGCCGGTCGGCGAGCTCGAGCCCCTGGGAGTACCAGCGGATCGCTTCGTCGGGGGCGAGCTGGTGCAGGGCGCGGTCGCCGGCAAGCTTGGCGTAGCGGATCGCCTTGGTGAGGTCGCTGGGCTGCACTGCAGCACCCCAGTGATAGGCGAGCTCACCGACACGCGCGCCCTCGGCATCTGCGCTCGTCTCGAGGGCTTCCGCGATCGTCTTGTGCGCCCGCACGCGACGGGTAGGTGAGAGCGAGTCGTAGAGCGTGTGCTCGATCAGCGCATGAGCGAACGTGTACCCGCCGGGGGTGTCGGTGATCTGCAGCACCGACGATGCCACCGCACGTTCGCAGACGTCGATGACGGTGTCCTCGTCGACCCGCGCGACAGTCGACAGCAACCCGATGTCGAAGTCCCGGCCGATCACCGCCGCGAACGCCAGCAGCCGTTCGGTATCCGGTCCCAGTGCCGCGAGGCGACGCCCAACGACGTCGCGGATGCTGACTGGCAGCCCGACCGCCCGCAGGTCCGAATCCGCGACCCACCGGCCGTCACCGCGCTGATAGAGCATCCCGGACTCGGAGAGGTGCCGGAGTATCTCCGCGACGAAGAACGGGTTCCCCGCGGTCTCGGCCACGAGCGCGTCGCGCAATGCGAGGCCCTGGTCGTCCATCTCGTGCCCCGCGACGGTCTCGAGCAGTGCCAGGAGATCGACATCGGTCAGTCCCCCCAACGCGATCTTCTCGACGCAACCCTCGCGATGCAGCGCGGCGAGGAGCTCGGTGACGGGATGCGCCGTGTCGACCTCGGAGTCGCGGAACGTCCCCAGCACCCCAAGAGGGAACCGCCGGTCCACCGTCACGAGGTGTCGCAACAACTGGACGCTCGCCTTGTCGACCCAGTGCAGGTCGTCCATCACGACGAGCACCGGACGTTCGGCAGACACCCGCCCGAGGAGATCGGCGACGCAACCGAACAGCACGAACCGCTCCGAGTCCGCATCACCACCGGCCGGCGCTTCGACGCCGGTCCGACCGGCCAGATCCGGGATCAGGCGCGCCAGATGCGCACCCCGATCCGCGACATGAGCGTCGAGGAGCCGCTGCGGGGCGTGAACGACCAGCTGGCCGAGCGCCTCGATCCACGGCTGGTACGGGACCCCCAGATCCTCGTCCGACCGGCCGTAGAGCACCACCGCGCCGTCGGCATGCGCCTCTGACGCGAACCGGGCCGACAACGTGGTCTTGCCGATGCCCGGCTCCCCCGCGAGCAGCATCACCCGCTGCTCACCGAGCGTCACGACCGACTTCCAAGTTGCGACCAGAGCGCCGTGCTCGACCCTCCGACCGACGAAGCCCGGGTTCACCGCCGCCCCGATCCGGCTCGGCAACGGCGGGACCTCGAACGCCTCGACCGCTTCGGCGAGCGGCTCCCACGCGACCCGACACGCAGGATCCAGACCGTCGAGACCCTTCAGGTCGAGCTCACCGATCGACTCGAACGTGAACCCACCCCGCCGGCCCGTCACCATCCGCACCAGGTCCGTGACGAGGATCTCGCCACCTGACTGCGACGCCGCACACAACCGGGCGGCCTCCACCACCGGGACACCGAAGTGATCCCCATCCTCGACGTCGGTGTCCCCCATGGAGATCCCGACCCGCACCATCAACGGATGCTCGGCCGTGGCGTTGCGACGCTCGAACGCCTGCTGGATCGCCACCCCCGCCGCCACCGCATCCGCGGCACTCGCGAACACGACCATCAACCCGTCGCCGAGGTTCTTCACCTCCCGGCCACCATGAGCACCCACCGCGGTCCGCAGCAGCCCGAAGTGCTCGCGGCGCAGCACCTCGGCGGTCTCTTCGCCCACCGCCGACAACAACTCGGTCGATCCGACCAAATCGGTGAACACCACCGTCACCGTCTCAGCAGCCACCCGCCCGTCCTGCCCCCTGTCGCGATCTCAACAGCCACTATCCATGCAGCTGCCTACGAGCGACACGATACCTCCGGCCCGCAGACTGTCTACCGCCAACCGGTGCCGTGACCATCACCGCTGGTGGAGTCGCGTCCACCACCTTGTCGATCATCCGGCCCGGGTCGGCCTCGGTGGCCTGTGGAGACGAGGGCCCAGATCGTGTTGTCGGTCAGCGCAGCGGGTGGATGGTCCCGCGATCGCGAAGATCGCGTTCACCGCGACCTTCGTTCTCTCTTTCAAACCCCTTCGCTGACCAGGGGCGATGCGGCCGAACGTTGTGATTTCCACAACACCAAGTGGGCGCAGAGGGACTCGAACCCCCGACATCTGCCTTGTAAGGGACACGAACCGTGTGGTTGGGGGTTGCCACCTGCTGCTCCACCGGTCCTCGACCCGTCCAGCCACGCCCACCAACGGCCATCATCAGCGGCGGTGGGGTACGGAACGGGGTAAACGTCGCAGGAGCGGCTGGGCACCCAGGCGCTCCCCCATCGAGGCCCGGCCCGTGTGCGCACCGGAGGACGTACCGATCGGGGATGCGATGATCGGCGGCATGGACCACCGGAGGTCGTAGTCATGAAGGTCGAGGTCCAGTTCACCGACGAGTGCCCGAACGTCGCTGGGATCGTGGCCATCCTCGAGGAGGTCTTGGCCGAGCACCCGGAGGTGACGGTGACGCTGGTGACGGTGGAACCGGAAGATCCGGTGCCCGATGGCTTCGTCGGGTCGCCCACGGTGCTGATCGACGGCCGTAACTACTTCGGTGGCGGACCGGTCGACGCCGCGGCCTGCGCTCTCCACCCGCCAACACCGGACCAGGTGGCCGCGCTGCTCCGGGATCTCGGTGCCACCTCGTGACCCATCTGTTCTGCGGGGTCGGCGCCAACGTGGAGTCGGCTGCGGTCGCGGCCTTCCGGCCGAGCGATGGCACCGAACCCGCGCCTGCCTTAGCGTCGCCTCCGTGGGACCGATCGAGCGGGCGATCCGAGCTGCCACGGTCGCGGGTACCCCGCTTCGGACACCTACCGGCCGGGGCGAGTTCTCGGTGGCCGAGATCAACGAGAAGGGCGTAGTCCTGCTTCTGGGCGCGCAGGAGGCGTGGACGCTGATGACTTGGGCGTGCTTGGAGGGTGTCGGCCCCTACCTGACGGGCAAGGGGTGGGTTCGGATCGGCTCGAAGTACGAGACCAGCGCAGATCCCGGCACGCTCGATGCTTACCTGAAGGGCTTCATCAAGCGAGCGACCGGGGGATGGGTGGCGGTCCTGTTGGAGCACGCTGGCGTGGTTGAGATCGACCGTGGGCGTCCGGCCAAGGTCCGGTTGCGGAGGTAGCGGTGGGACGATCTGAACCTCCACCCGCGGCGCCGGGCATGACGCGTCTCGTCGCGTGGAACGTGAGCCGAGCCAGCGGGTCACGGCTGCAGGGGATCACCGAGGCGCTCGCTGAGCTGCGCCCGTCGGTCGTGGTGCTGAGCGAGGTCACCCATGCTCGCCTCCACGACTGGACGATCGCGCTCGGAGGCATCGGGCTGGCTCCGCCGAGAGCGACCGTTGAGCGATGTAGCGCCAAGGGCAACTACGGCGTGCTGGTGACCTCGGCGAGAACGCCGGACCTGG
>CAZIVZ010000006.1:0-29060 GCA_964542495.1 uncultured Aquihabitans sp. | reverse complement strand
CATCAGCTCGGCGAACATCGCCAGCGGGTCCAGCCCCTTGGCCAGGCAGTGGCCGTGGCCGCGGTGGGTCGACGTGACCACGTCGGTGGGTCGCAGCGGCCAGCACGCGCCGACGGCGGCCGCCTCCTGGCCCACCGAGAGGTGGACGAAGCCCGGCACCTCGTTCTCCCGGTACAGCTTGGCCACCCGCTGCTCGAAGCCGCGGATGACGCACATCCGTCGGTGCATCTCGAGCAGGTCGTCGTTCGAGGCCATGGCGAACTATTGTACTGACCGGTACAAGCTCGGGAGGACGATGACCGACCAGATCGAGATCCCTCCCGTGCTGCCCCGAGGGGGCGACGTGCGGGGCAAGCGCGTGGTGCTCACCGGCGCGAGCCGGGGCCTCGGCCGGGTGCTCGCCCACGGGTTCTCGCAGGCCGGCGCGCTGGTGACGCTGGTCGCCCGCACCGACGACGATCTGAAGGCCGTGGCCAGCGAGCTCCCGGGCCCGTCGCTGGCGTGCTGCGGCAACGTGACCGACGAGGCCTTCAACGAGGAGGTGGCCGACCGCACGGTCGCCGAGTGGGGCGGCGTCGACGTGTGGATCGCCAACGCCGGGATCTCGCCGATCGTCGCCGGTCCACGGCGCACCGACCCGTCGATCTGGCGCCAGGTGCTCGAGGTCAACCTCACCGCGGGCTTCCTCGGCGCCCGCGCCGCCGCCCGGGTCATGGAACCGGGCGGCCGGCTCATCTTCACCGGCTCGGTGCTGGGCGAGCGGCCCGGCCGGGGGCTTGCCGCCTACAGCGCGTCGAAGGCCGGGCTGGTCGGCCTGGCCAAGAGCCTCGCCCTGGACCTCGCACCGGCCGGGATCACCGTGAACGTGGTCGCCCCCGGCTGGTTCGACTCGCCGCTCGCCGAGGGGTGGAAGGCCAGCCCGGAGCGCTCGGCCGCCGTCCTCGGCCACACCGCCCAGCAGCGCTGGGGCGAGGCCGGCGACCTGGCCGGCGCCTACCAGTTCCTGGCGTCGGACGCCTCTGCGTTCGTCACCGGCGCCGTGCTCAACGTCGACGGGGGGTACCTGCTCGTATGACCGATCCCGTGGTGGTGATCACCGGTGCCGGCGGCGCGCTCGGCGGTGCGCTCTCGGCCCACTTCGCCGCCCAGCCCGGCACCAGGCTGGTGCTGGGCGACGTCAGCGAGCGAGCGCTCGAGGCGACGGTCGGCGCCCTGCCGTCGGGTGCCGGCCCGGTGGAGGCGATGCGCGTCGACGTCGGCGAGCTCGCGCAGGTGGAGGCCGTGGTGGCCCGCGCGGTGGAGCGCTTCGGCCGCCTCGACGCCCTGATCAGCAACGCCGGGGTGCTCGCACCCAACGGTCGCATCCACAACCTGGCCACCGAGGACTGGGAGCGATCGTTCCGGGTCAACGTCCTGGGCGCCGTCAACGGGATCACAGCTGCGGTGCCGGTCATGCGCGCCCAGGGCGCAGGCTCGATCGTGCTCACCGCGTCGGTGTCCGGTCTCACCGCCTGGTCCCACGCCGCGCCGTACTGCGCCACGAAGGCGGCGGTCATCCAGCTCGCCAAGGTGGCCGCGGTCGAGTACGCCCGGGACGGGATCCGCGTGAACTGCGTGTGCCCCGGCACGTTCGAGTCGGCCATCCACGCCGAGCTCCCACCGTCGGCGATCGAGGCGATCGCCTCCCGGCACCCCTTGGGGCTCGGCTCGGTCGAGGACCTCCTCGGCGCCTACGACTACCTCGTCAGCGCCGCGTCCCGGTGGACCACAGGGAGCGCGCTGGTGGTCGACGGCGGCTACTCAGCACCCTGAGCCGGGCGGCCGTGGCGGGCGGCGACGTCCTCGATGACCTTGGCGGACTGCTCGACGTCGAACTCGTTCCCGCTCGCCCGGAGCGCGGCCAGCAGCTCGACGAGCTCGCCGCGCTCGGCCTCGGCGAGCCCGATCACCTCGTAGACCGCGGCGTTCAGGGCGCGGGTGGCGTCGTCGGCCAGCCGCCGTCCCTCGGGGGTGATCTCGGCGAGCGTGGTGCGGGCATCGGAGGGGTGCGGCACGCGGACCACGAGCCCGTCGGCCTCGAGGCGGTCGATCAGGTTGGTCACCGTCGCCGGCGGGATCCGCAGCGTTCGGCTGATCCAGCTCAGGGCGAGCGACGACTCGGGGTCGGTGGCCAGCCAGGACAGCACCTCGTAGCGGGCGAAGGACAGGTCCAAGGTGCGCATCACCGCGTTCACCTGGCTGTCGAGCAGTTGGTGCGAGCGCAAGATGGCGACGTAGACCGCCATGCCCGAGGCCGCCTCGGGGCTCCATCGCTGCAGCCACACGCGACGGGACGCCTCCACCACGTCGAACGGCGCTGCCTCGAATCCCATCGCGCAACGATACGGGTGCGTTCGGCCCTCAGGGCCTGCCCCGGGACGCACCGCCGACGACGCCCTCGTCCTCGAGGGCGTCGATCTCGGCCGGATCGAGCCCGAGCTCGGCGAGCAGCTCGGACGTGTGCTCGCCGAGGAGCGGCGCGTGCCGCTGGTGGAACCGCTCGGGGCCCGAGGAGAAGCGCATCGGCAGCGCGCTGTGGCGCGACGAACCCGAGACCGGGTGGTCGACCGTCTCGAAGAAGCCGCGCCACTGCAACGGGGCCAGGTCGGGCTGGTGGTGGGGCTGGGTGACCACGCCGACCGGCACGCCCTCCCCCCACAGGATCTCGACGATCTCGTCGGCCCGTCGTGATCGGCACCACGCTCCCAGCTCGGCGTCGATCCGGTCGTGGGCCCGCCGGCGACCCGGCGCGTCGTCCAGCGCCGGGTCCCGGGCCCAGGGCGGATCGCCCAGCGCCCGCCGCAGCGCCGTCCACTGGTCGTCGGTGGCCACCGCCACCGCCACCCAGCTGTCGTCGCGACCGGACGCGTCGGGCGCGGCCGCCCGGTAGAGGTTCTGGGGCGCGGCCACGGGGCCACGGTTGCCCGCCCGTTCGAGCAGGGCGCCGTACGCCGAGTGCTCGACAACCTGCTCGGCGGCGATGGCGAGCGCGGCGTCCACCATGGCCGCCTCCACCAGCCCACCCTCGCCGGTGCGATCCCGGTGCTCCAGCGCGAGGAGGAGCCCGTAGAGCGCGTGCAGGCCCGCGTTCGGGTCGCCGACCGTGTACGGCTCGAACGGCAGCAGGTCGGGGTGACCCGTGAGCCAGGTGAGCCCCGACGCGTCCTCGATCACGAACGCGAAGGCGGCCTGGTCCCGCCAGGGGCCGTCGAGCCCGAACCCGGGCATGCGCACCATCACCAGGTCGGGACGCTCGGCACGGAGGGTGTCGAAGTCGAGCCCGAGCTGGGCCAGCACGCGCGGCGTGTAGTTCTCGATGACGACGTCGCACGTGGCCACGAACCGTCGGGCCAGCTCCCTCCCCCGCTCGGTGCTGACGTCGATGGTCAGGCTCTTCTTGTTGGTGTTGAGCGCGGCGAAGATGGGCCCCCGCTCGCCCGCCTGGTCCTCGGAGGGGGGGACGCCACCGACCATCCGGGCCCCGTCGGGCCGGTTGGGGGACTCGAGGTGGATCACCTCGGCGCCGAGCAGCGCGAGCACGTGGCTGGCGAACGGTCCGGCCCAGTACGCGGTCATGTCCAGCACCCGCAGCCCGCTGAACGGCAGCGGCCCGGCGGCACGACGGGGACCAGCCCTGACCGGGTCGGGGCGCTCGGGCCACGGCACGGGATCGAGCGCGTCCTGGCCGAGGCGCGGCGCCGGATCCCGGGGGCGCGCCGGTGCGGCGCTGAACCGGACCGCCGGCGCCGGGTTGGCGGCGCCGTCGCGAGGGTTGTCGACGAAGATGCCTCGGGCGCGGAAGTGCTCCACCGCGGTGGCGTTGGCGCCGTTCACGATCGGCGCGTTGGGGATCCGGAACGCCGAGGCGAGCTCGAGGACCTCGGCCACGGTGTGCTCCCCGATCCAGGCGTCGATGGTGGGGGCCAGCGCGGCGCGGTCGAGGAACAGCGAGGGATCGTCCTCCCACTCGGGGTGGCCGACCATCGAGGCGAAGTCGAGCCACTGCTGACCGGTGCCGCACCCGAGGCCCACGAGCCCGTCGGACGCGGCGCCGACGCCGGGGGTCGGGACGAACCGCTTCCGCCGCATCGGTCGTCCGAGCTGGTCGTGGAACGTGACCGGGAAGTACGTGAGGCACATCGCCTGGGCTTCCAGCATCGAGACGTCCACGAGCTCGCCGCCGCCCTGCGGCCGCTGACGTGAGGCGAGGGTGCCGATGGCGGCGAAGGCGCCGGTCAGCCACTCCCCGACCTGCCCGCCAACGTGCACCGGCGCCCGATCCGGTCGGCCCCGGGCCAGGCCGACGATGCCGCCCGACCAGGCCTGCACGGTGAACTCGGTGGCCGCTCGATCGGACCAGGGCCCCTCGAGCCCGAAGGGCGTGATGGCGGTGACGGTCAGGTGCGGGTGGGCGTCGGCGATGGCCGAGGGCGACAGCGTGGGGTGCTCGGCCACGGGCGATCCCCGAGACCACACCACGGCATCGGCGTCGGCCAGGAGACGGTGCAGCGAGGCGAGCTGGCCGTCGTCGACGACGTCGACCACCAGGCTCCGCTTGGTGGCGGCCAGGTGGTTGAACAGCGCACCGTCGGCGTCGGGCGCGATCGCCGCTCCCGACGCGCTCCACCGACGCAGCGGGTCGCCAGCGGGGGCCTCGACCTTCACCACCTCGGCGCCGCCGTCGGCGAGGAGCCGGGTGCAGTAGGCCCCGGCGATCCACGAGGACAGGTCGACGACGCGCAGACCGGTGAGCGGCGGCGCGGCCGGTGGGTCGGTCACGGCTGGTCGGCCGCCGGGCGGCGCCGGCCGCCCCGGCTCAACCGCCACTCGGGCGGGAACTGGCTGTCGAAGTCCTTCACCGCGTTGTTCAGCCCGGCGTCCATGGTCTCCTTGCTCAGACGGGTGGGCGAACCGTCGGCGTCGGAGCGCAGCTGCGGGCCCATCGACTCGAGCCACGCGCTGAGGATGCTGCCCATGTACTCGCCCTGCTGCTGCTTCATCACCTCGAAGAACATCTTCTGCACGAACACGGTGTCGGTGGGCCGCGTCAACGAGCAGGCGTGGGCGTACTTGGCCACCTCGGCCTCGAGCTGGTCGCGGGGGACGACGCTGTTGAGGAAGTTGCAGTCGTACATCTCCGCCGCGGTGAAGGGCCGCCCGGTGAACACCATCTCCTGGAACTTCCGCATCCCCATCATCAGGGCCCACTGCCACATGCGGGGCGCGTAGCCGACGTAGCGGAACGCGGGGTGCCCGAAGAGCGCGTCGTCGGATGAGACGACCAGGTCCGCGTCGGCAGCTTGGTAGAAGTGCCAGCCGTAGCAGTACCCCTTCACCTCCAGGATGCTGATCTTCTTGAACTCCTGGAGGCTGCGGCACCCCGACCGGGGGTTGGCGTACCAGTGCAGCAGCGAGGCCCCGGATCGGTACGAGCGCGGACCGGGCAGGCTCACGTCGTCGTCGGGGTCCAGGCCGAACTCCTCCGCGAGCGAGGTGCCGGCGGCCTGCTTGGCCATCAGCTCGTCGAGGTCCGCGCCGGTGCCGAGGTGGTCGCCGACGCCGCGGATCACCAGCACCTTCACGTCGTCGTCGATGCTCGCCTTGTAGATGAGGTCGCCGTAGCGGCGGCGGGCGCCGATCGTCGGGCTGTTCATGCGATCGGGCCGATCGATCGTGATGGTGGCGATCCGGGTGCTCGCGTCCTTCTCGTACCGGATGATCTCCTCGGGAGCCGGGACGTCGGCGTCGGTCATTGGTGCCTCGCTTCGCTGCGGAACGGTGCCGAGGACAAGACCCGAGGCCCCGACTCGGTGATCACCACGGGATCTTGCTGGAACACCCCGCCCACGCCCTCCTGCCAGACGTAGGCCGCCAGGCTGAAGACCATGCCGACCTCCAGGTGCTGCTCGGCCGCGGTCTGCGGGAGCGATCCGGTGGCCAGGGGGAGGTCGAAGCCGAGCCCCAGCCCGCGCGCCACCGGCATCGGGGGCAGGGGCTCCCCCGCCGCGTCGTACGCCGCCAGCAGGTCGCTCAGCGGAGCACCCGGTCGACACGCCCGCAGCAGCCGGTCCCACAGCGCGTCGGCCCGGCCGAACAGGGCGGCCGACGCGGCGCGATCGTCGGACGCACCACCGACCAGCCGGGTCCTGCTCAGCTCGCTCACGTACCCCCCGGCGATCACGCCGGCCTCGAAGACCACCAGGTCGCCGGGGGCGACCGGCGCGTCGCGGTCGGCACGGCGCCAGGGGTGCTCCCGGGAGGTGATCCAGGCCACGTCCTGGTTCGACGGGGTGGTCACGCCCGCCGCGGCCATCTCCTCCATGAACACGCCGGTGAGGTGCCGCTCGGACACGCCGACCTCCAGGGCCGCGTCGGCCGCGGCCAGGGCGCGCTCGGCGACTTCCAGCGAGGCCGCGATGGCGTCCACCTCGTCGGCCATCTTCACCTGCCGGGCCCGGCGCAGGAGCGGCCCGGCGTCGACGAGCTCCGCCGACGGGAAGACCTTCGGCAGCAGGCGTGCCGCGCCGGCGGTCATGGCGTCGGTGCCCACCGTCCGCGCCGCCTCCGCGCCCTCGATCCGCTGCAACGCCCGCAGGAACGAATCAGCGTTGAACGAGATCCCGTAGAGGTGCTCGCGGGGGATGTCGTCGGGGACGCCCTCGTCCCACGTGCTCAGCAGGTGCACCGCCCCGGTGGCGCGCACCAGCACGCAGCTCACGCCGAAGGCCCGGGACCCGGCGAGCCACAGCCGCGGGGCCCCGGACACGTAGCGGGCGTTGGCCTCGCGCCCCACCACCAGGACGTCGATGCCCTCGGCCTCCATCTCGGCGAGCACGCGGGCACGGCGGGCGAGGCGCAGGACCTCGCGGTCGGGGCGGACCTCGGTGGCGGTCACCGGCACCTCAGAACGGGTCGTAGGGGTAGTCGGTCATGGGCTCCCAGCCGTCGTCGGTGACCAGCACCACCTCCTCGGCCCGGTACCCGGCCGCACCGTCCTCCCAGAGGACCGGCTCCAGGACCACGACCATCCCGGCG
This sequence comes from uncultured Aquihabitans sp., assembly GCA_964542495.1. Classification (GTDB taxonomy): domain Bacteria; phylum Actinomycetota; class Acidimicrobiia; order Acidimicrobiales; family Iamiaceae; genus Aquihabitans. The sequence continues at coordinate 21,986 of CAZIVZ010000006.1, read as the reverse complement.
GCGAGCACCATCGACTCGTCGAACGCCTCACCGAGGTCGCTGCCCACGAAGGGCATCTCGGCGGCGTCGATCCCCAGCCCGTGACCGAGGTAGAAGTGCGGCATCCACGGCTTGGTCCCCCCGGCGGCCCGGATGGCCGCCGCGGTGAGGTCGGCGGCGGTGGCACCCGAGCGCGTCACCGCCAGCACGGCGTCGACGATGGCCCGCCACCGGGCGAACTGGTCGCGCTGGCGGGCGCTCGGCTCCTGCCCCACGATCCACGTGCGGCCGAAGTCGGAGTGGAAGCCGGCGTGGCTGATGCTGGCGTCGGACCACAGCACGTCGCCCCGCTCCAGCGGACGCTCCGTGTTGAGGAGCGGGCAGGCGAGGCCGCCGGTGGTGGTCCAGGGCCCGTCGGCCAGCGAGTCGGGCATGACCTGCCACATCGGATCGAAGACGTTGGCGTCGGCGCCGGCGTCGAAGACGGCGCGCAGGAACGTCGCCGTGAGGTCGGTCTGCAAGACGCCGGGGGCCACGCGTGCCTGCACCTCGGCCATGGCCACCTCGGTGATGCGCAGCGCGGCTCGCAGGCACGAGAGCTCGTCGGGCGTCTTGACGGCTTTGGCCGCACCGACCACGCGGCCGGCGTCGGCCGGCGGGTCGGGGGCGAACAGGATCGTGTGCTCGCGGCGCATGGCGTTGGTCCACTCGTCGACCGCGATCTGGCCGCCCGCCGGCACCAGCGCGGCCAGCTCGGCGGCGAAGCGGGCCACGCCCTCGTCGAAGTCGAGGAAGACCGGCCCGTGGAGGTGGTCGGCCGGGACGTGGGCGCTCGAGCGGTCGTCGGCCCGCACGGGGGAGAACAGGTGGGGGTGCTCGTCATCGGCGAGGACCACCGCCACCGGCTGCTCGTAGTTCGACCGCCCGGCGTCGGCGAGCGGCCAGACGACACCGGTGGCGTAGATCACGTTGGTGTTGCCGAGCAGCACCAGCGCGTCCATCCCCTGGGCCGCCAGGAGCGAGCGGAGGCGCTCCACGCGGTCGCGCTGCATGCGCGCCACGTCGGCGGTGGGCGGGACGTGGCTCGGCGCTCGGGTGGCCATGAGGCCTGCGGGCATCAGCCGTCCAACCCGAGGTACCGCTTGACGTTCCCGCCGACGATCCGCGCGGCGGCATCGGGACCGACCGCGTCGACCACCGAGGCGAGGGACTCGCCGCTGTAGCCGTACGTGCTCTCGTTGTGCGGGAAGTCGGTGGACCACATGACCCGGTCCACGCCGATCCGGTCGATGAGGTCGAGGCCGAGGGGGTCGACCATGAACGACGCCACCATGTGGCGGTTCCAGTACTCCTGCGGGTCGAGCTTCCATTCGTGGTTCGCGAGGTGGTGGAACGACGCCCCGATGTGCTGGGCGTCCTGGATGGTGGACGGCACCCAGTTGATGCCGCCCTCGAACCACCCGACCTGGAGGCCGGGGTGGCGGTCGAGGATGCCCCCGAACACGTACTTGCCGAAGAGGTCCCGGAACGGGGCGACCGACTGGAGCATTCCGATGCCGATGGCGTTGAACTCGTTCGGCGTGGAGGGCGGGCTCTCGCCGATGTGGTGGGTCACGGGGAGCTGCGCATCCTCGATCGCCGCCCACACCCCGTCCATCGCGGTGCTGGCGAAGTCGATCGGGCGCTTGTCGAGGTCCTTGCCCGGCGACAGCGGCATGAGGAACGTCTTCAGCCCCAGCCCCTTCAGCTCGTCGAGCGTGCGCCGGGTGCCGGCGGCGTCCCACCAGTTGATCAGCCCGACGCCCAGGATGCGCCCGTCCGAGCGCTCCTGGATCTCGGCCATGTGCTCGTTGTAGATCCGGAAGCAGACCTCGCGAACCTCGCGGTCCGGCCAGCCGAACAGAGCCAGGACGGCGTTGGGGAACGCCAGCTCCCGGTCGACGCCCTCCGAGTCCAGCGCCGCGAGCCGGGCCTCGATGTCGCCCGTGTGCGAACCGGGGAGCGGGTCGTACTGGGTCAGCACCTCGATGAACTCGCGCACGAGGACCGACTCGCCGTTCATCGCGAGGACCCAGCCCCCGTCGACGTTCATCACCCGCGGCACCCGGTCCCGCATCGACACGGGGGCCCGCTCGAAGAAGATGTCCTCGGCCAGCGAGATGTGGTTGTCGGCCGAGATGACCTCGCTCCCGGCGGGAAGCCCGCCGTCGGTGGGGGCCGGTGGTCGCCGGTCCTTGGGCGCACCCAGGCCCTCGACCGGGTACGTCATCATCCTCGCGGCGCCTGCCATGGTCCCCCTCTGGGTGAGCCGGCGGTCGAACGACCCGCTCCAGAGATTACTTCGGGTTCGTAGCAAAGGTCAACGGATCGCGCGATGATGCGTCGTGCCGGAGACCACCTCGACGAGCGTGACCCGTCCGACTGCTGGGGAGACGACATGACCTGGGACGCTGCTGTCGACTTCGTGATCGTCGGCTCGGGGGGCGGCGGCATGGTCGCCGCGCTGGCCGCCACCGACGCGGGGGCGTCCGCCCTGGTGCTCGAGAAGCAGTCGCTCGTGGGCGGCTCCACCGCCATGTCGGGCGGCGTGGTGTGGGTGCCGGACAACCCGGTGATGCGAGCGGCCGGCGTCGCCGACTCCTACGACGACGCCATGGCCCACTTCGAAGCCGTCGTCGGCGATGTGGGGCCGGCCTCCTCGTTCGAGCGGCGCCACGCGTTCCTCACCGAGGGGCCCGAGATGGTGGCGTACCTCCAGCGGTGCGGCGTCGGCTTCGTGCACTGCCCCGGCTACAGCGACTACTACTCCAACCTCCCAGGCGGCCACGACGTCGGCCGCGCCGTCGAACCGGTGCCCTGGGACGGCCGCGTCCTCGGCGACTGGCTCGGCAAGCTCCAGCCCGGGCTGGCCCAGAGCCTCGGCCTCGCGGTGATGACCAACGAGGCCCGCTCGCTGTCGAACTACAACCGCAGCCTCGGCGCGTTCCTCACCTCGGCCCGCGTGGCGATCCGCACCGGCGCGGCCCGAGCGCGCCACCAGGCGCTGCTCACCAACGGCGCCTCCCTGATCGGGCAGATGCTGGCGATCACCCTGGCCCGCGACGTCCCGGTCTGGACCGAAGCCGCGCTCGACGACCTGGTCGTGGCGGACGGGCGCGTGGTGGGCGTGCGGGTCACGCGCGACGGCGCCACGAAGCTCGTCCAGGCCCGCCGCGGCGTCCTGCTCGCGGCCGGCGGCTTCGCCCACAACCGCCGGATGCGCCAGGAGTTCGGCGGCGAGCAGCCGAACACCGGCAAGTGGTCCATGGCCAACCCGGGCGACACGGGCGAGGCGATCCAGACGGCCATGGCCCTCGGCGCCCGCACCGACCTCATGGACGAGGCGTGGTGGATGCCCTCGCCGCGCACCGGCCGGTTCGGCCAGTCCACGCTCGACCAGGCCCGCCAGCGGCCCCGGACCATCTACGTCGACGCCGACGGCCGACGGTTCGTGAACGAGTCGAACTCGTACATGGAGGTGGGCAAGGCCATGTACGCCCGGGACCGCACCAGCCGCGCCGTCCCGTGCTGGCTGATCTTCGACGACCGGTACCGGAAGCGCTACGCGCACCTGCGCTCGCGCCCCGGCCGGTTCCCGCGGAAGCTCTTCGAGAGCGGCCGGCTGAAGCAGGCGTGGACGCTGGAGGACCTGGCCCGGATCTGCGGGATCGACGCGGGCGGGCTGGCCGAGACGATCGAGCACTTCAACGAGCACGCCGCCAAGGGCGTCGACCCCGACTACGGGCGCGGCGAGTCCGCCTACAACCGCTCGCTCGGCGACCCGAACCCCAAGGTGCACCCGTGCCTCGGACCGATCGACGAGCCGCCGTACTACGCGTGCGAGGTCCTGCCCGGCGACATCGGCACCTGCGGCGGGCTGGTGACCGACGAGCACGCCCGCGTGCTCGGCGAGCACGATCAGCCGATCGAGGGCCTGTACGCCACCGGCAACACCACCGCCACGGTGATGGGCCGGCACTACCTCGGACCCGGCGCGAGCATCGCCAACACGATGGTCTTCGGCTACATCGCCGCCCGCCACGCCGCCCCGGCGCCGGCCCTGCCGTGACCGCTCAGCCGGCCCCCGCCCCGTGGCCCCGGATGGTGATGGCACGGGCGGGGCACTTGCGGGCCGCCGCCAAGACCTGCTCCTCCGAGGCGGCCGCCGCGTCCGCCACGTACGAGATGGAGTCGTCGTCGAGGTCGAACGTGCCCGGAGCCTCGTACACGCAGTTCCCCGAGCCCATGCAGAGGTCTCGGTCGATCTCGATGTCCAAGGCCATCGCCCTGATGGTAGATCGCCCCTTCCCGAACCCGAGGTGCCCATGACCACCTACGCCGACGTCGACTTCTTCACCGACCGCGCGGTGCAGGACGACCCCTACCCGTACTTCGACTGGGTCCGCGAGCAGGGGCCGGTGTGGCAGGAACCGCGCCACGGGGTGTTCCTGATCACCGGGCACCCCGAGGCGATGGAGGTCTACGGCGACCCGGCCACGTTCCCGGCCGACGAGGCGGCATCGGGCACGTACTCGTCGTGCAACGTGGTGAGCGGACCGTTCCAGAAGTTCTCCGAGCCCCTCGAGGGCGACGACGTCAGCGCGGTCATCGAGCGGTGCCGCGGCGAGCTCCCGTTCTCCGACCAGCTCCCCTCCTTCGACCCTCCGCGCCACACCGACCACCGGCACCTCCTCATGCGCCTCATCACGCCGAAGCGCCTGAAGGAGAACGAGGACTTCATGTGGACCTTCGCCGACGACCTGATCGACCGGTTCATCGGCACCGGATCGCTCGAGGTCGTCGACGACTACGCCGTGCCGTTCACCCTCACCGTCGTGGCCGACCTCGAAGGCGTCCCCGGCAGCGACCACGGGCTGTTCCGCGAGCGCCTGACCACCGTGCACAAGGACATCTCCCACAAGCCGCTCGAGTTCCTCTACGACAAGTTCAGCGAGTACATCGCGGAGCGTCGGGAGGCGCCCCGGGCCGACATCTTGACCGGGCTCGCCACCGCCACCTTCCCCGACGGCACCCTGCCCGAGGTGAGCGACGCCGCGCTCATCGCCGCCAACCTCTTCGTGGGCGGCCAGGAGACCACCGTGCGCCTGCTCTCGTTCGCCCTGCGGATCCTGGCCGAGCGCCCCGACCTCCAGGAGCGGCTGCGGGCCGACCGCGACCGCATCCCGAACTTCGTGGAGGAGACGCTCCGGCTCGAGAGCCCGCTGCGCTCGCAGTTCCGGATGGCGCGGGTGCGCACCACCCTCGGCGGGGCCGACATCCCGGCGGGCGGGGTGCTGATGCTGGCGCCCGGGGCCGCCAACCGCGACCCCCGCGTGTTCGCCGAGCCGCACACCTTCGACCTCGACCGGGCCAACGCCCGCCAGCACGTCGGCTTCGGCCACGGCGTGCACACCTGCGTGGGGGCGCCCCTGGCCCGCGCCGAGGGCCGGGTGACCATCAACCGGTTCCTCGACCGCACCGCGTCCATCGGCATCGACGAGTCCCACCACGGGCCAGCCGGCGAGCGCCGCTACGACTACCTGCCGACGTTCTTCCTGCGCGGCCTCCAGCGGCTCTGGCTCGACGTCACGCCGGCCGGCTGACCGCCGCCGGCCCAGGGCTACGGCTCGGGCGTGCGCATCGTCGACATGATCAGCTTCGTCTGGGCCAGGGGCGCGCCGGCGGTGGTGCCGCCGTCGATGGGCAGCACGACCCCGGTGATCTGCGCGGCGCGGTCGCTCGACAGGAACACCACCGCGTTGGCCACGTCGGCCGGCTGGGCCTCGCGCTCGAGCGGCTGCATGTACTTGAGGACCGGCGCCATGTCGTAGGTGGTGATGCCGGTGCGGATGTGCGCTGGCGTGAGGCAGTTGACCCGGATGTCGTAGGGGGCGAGGTCGATCGCCATGCACTTGCTGACGTGGGCCACCGCCGCCTTGGCCGCTCGGTAGGCCATCATGCCGGGGCCCGGGTTGATGGCGGCGATCGAGGCGTTGTTGATGATCGAGCCGCCGCCGTGGTCCTTCATGTACCGAGCCGCGCGCTGCGAGCCGATGATCACCCCGAACAGGTCGACCCCCATGACGCGGTCGAAGTCCTCGTAGTCCTCGTGGAGGAACCGCGTCTGGCTGGTGCCGATCCCGGCGTTGTTGAACATGATGTCGAGGCCACCGAAGCGCTCGACCGCGAAGTCGACGAGCGCCTGGACCTGGTCGGCATCGCTCACGTCGACCGCGCAGAACGCCGCGGCCTCACCGATCTCGGCGGCGGCGGCCTCGCCGGCCTGCACGTCGAGATCGGCCACCACCACCTGCGCCCCCTCGGCCACCAGCACCTCGGCGGTGGCCCGGCCGATGCCGCCGGCCCCACCCGTGACGATGGCGACCTTGCCGGTGAGCTCGCGCTGGCGCATGGCGGCGGACGCTAGCCCGACGCCTCTCCCACGGTGGCGTGCAGCGCCTCCAGCCCGGTGAACCGAGGCTCCCAGCCCAGGAGCGCCTTGGCCTTGGTGGTGTCGACCATCACGGGGTGGCTCAGGGCCGCCACCCAGCCCGCCGCGGGCGGCAGGAACCCGGGCCGCGGCAGCCCGGCCAGGGCCCGAGCCCCGCGCTGCACCACCGGGAGCGGGAACGGCAGCGGGACCAGGCCGAGGGCGCGCGCCACGTCGTGCCCGCCCACCGTGCCGTCCCCGGCGATGTTGTAGGCACCGGGCGGTCCCGCGCCCACGATGCAGAGCGCCAGGGCCTGCCCCACGTCGTCCTCGTGGACGAACTGCACGGGGAGGTCGGGCAGGACCACGGGCACGGGCACCGGCGTTCGCTCGATCGCGGACCGGGCCACGCTCGCCAGCCGGCCGACCGCGTCGGGCAGGGCGGCCTTGGCCCCCACGGCATGCGGGCCGAGCACGATCGGTGGGCGCAGCAGGTAGAGGTCCACCTCGGGAAGGGCGGCGGACTCCTCCAGCAGCAGGAGCTCGAGCTCGGCCTTCTCCTGCGCGTACAGGAACCGATGGTCGGGGCGCGTGGGCCAGGTCTCGGTGATGCCGATCGGGTTGTCCGGATGGAACCCGTAGGCCGCCGCCGACGAGGCGAAGACGAACCTCCGGGCACCGGCCGCGGCCGCAGCGCGCAGGGCGTTGAGGGTCCCGTCGACGTTGACGCTGCGCATGGTCTCGGACGATCCGGCGCCGGTGACGATGAAGGCCAGGTGGACCACCACGTCGGCACCGGCGAACGCCGCTCGCAGCGCCCCCTCGTCACGCACGTCGCCCTGGCGGTAGGTCATCTTGGACCAACCGTGCTCGCCCGGGTCGAACGGGCGACGGGCGATGCCGACGACCTGGCCGATGCGGGGATCTGCCTCCAGAAGCGGGATCAGGCCGAACCCGAAGGTGCCCGTGGGGCCGGTGACCGCGACCGTGAGTCCATCGCTCGGGCGTGCCATCGACTGAACCTACCCGTATCGTCCTCCTTGAACGCCTCCACCCAGGAAGCAGGTCTTCCATACTTCTGGCATGGCACTCAGCATCACGAACCCCGATGCGGACCGGCAGCCGGGGATCGCCACGCGGCTTCGCCGGCTCGCCGACGAGGTGAAGCAGGTGCCGGTGCTCGATGCTCGCGACCCGGACGAGATCCTGGGGTACGACGAGGACGGGCTCGCCACGTGACCGAGCCCTCTTAGCGGCAGCGACTTCAGCCAGACCGATCTGGAGGTGTGGCCCAGCACCGGTCGGTAGCGCGCCGCGGTCACCCGGGGTGCCGAAGGACCCTGGGCGAGGGGCACTGCGACGCGGTGAGATGTCGGGGTCGGCGAGAGGGGTCAGGCGATGCACAACACAGCCAAGGTCGTGCGGATGGCGGTGGTCACGGTGGTGGTGGCATCGCTGGGGCCGTGGGCGGCCCCGTCGAGCGCCGCCGGGTCGGGCACGCTCACGGTGACGCCCAACGTGGACCTGGTGGACTTCCAGCGGGTGGAGCTCACCGGCGTGGGCCTCGAGCCGGGGCTGCACGAGTGGTACCAGTGCCGCGGTGGCGCGGTCGACGAGTCGGACTGCGACGGGTACAACGCCGACTTCATCAGCGTCGAGGCTGACGGCACCACGAGGGAGGCCGTCTACGTCGACGCCCGCATCTACCTCCCCGACGGCACCGAGGTGGACTGCCGGACCGATCCCGCCGGGTGCGTGCTCGGCGTGGGCTTCATGGCCGAGGCGGGCCAGTGGCCGACCGTTCGGCTCGACTTCGATCCCGACGCACCGCTCCTCCCCGAGGTCACCGCCACCGTCGAGCCCAGCCGCGACCTCACCGACGAGCAGTCGGTGACCGTCCGGGGCGAGCACCTGTCGTTCCGGGAGGAGGCGTTCGCCTACCTGTGCGCCGAGGGCTCCGGTGCGGTCGGGACCCGCTGCGACCTCGACCGGATGGCCCGGACCGTGCCCGACCAGCAGGGCCGGGCCACGTCGTCGCTCACCGTGCGGTCGGCGTTCACCACGCCCCTCGGCGGAACGGTCGACTGCCGCGCGGCCGGGACGTCGTGCTTCGTCGTGCTGGGGTGGAGCTTCGATCCCCCACCGGACCGCCAGGCCCACGTCCCCATCTCCTTCGCCGCGGCACCCGCCACGACCACCACCACCACGGCATCGACCTCGACGACGACGATGCCGCCGGCTCCGGTCTCGCCACCACCGGCCACGCCGGTCCCCGGCCAGGCGGGGTACACCGGCTGAGCCCGGCCGTCTCGCCCAGGGTCGTGTAGCTGAGCCACTCCGTGCGGCTCTACTGCACGAGCCTCCGGGTCGCCGAGGTCGATCAGATCGAGAAGTCCTCGCCCGACCAGACCCCCGCATCGGAGGGACGGGCGTCGTGGTCGACCAGCGCACCGTGCAGCGCGGTCTCGAGCTCGTCGACGCGACGGCGCAGCGACTGGAGGCTGGTGCCCACGAGGTCGGGCAGGAGCGCGTCGTCGAGATCGACCACCGCCTCGGCGGGGCGCGGCCGGCTGCGGGCGATGACCTGCCCGGGCACGCCCACCACCACGGAGTTGGGGGGGACGGACCTCACCACCACGGCGTTGGCCCCCACCCGGCTGTCGTCGCCCACCTCGATGGGGCCGAGCAGCTTGGCGCCTGCGCCGAGCGTGACCCGGTGGCCCACCGTGGGGTGGCGCTTGCCGCGCTCCAGGCTCGTGCCGCCGAGCGTGACCCCGTGGTACATGGTCACGTCGTCGCCCACCTGCGCCGTCTCCCCGATCACCACGCCGCTGCCGTGGTCGATGAAGAGGCCCTGGCCGATCCGGGCGGCCGGGTGGATCTCGATGCCGGTGAGCCAGCGGGCCACACCCGCGCCGCACCGGGCGACCAGGCGGTGGCCGCCGAGCCACAGCCGGTGGTTGATGCGGTGGGCCCACACGGCGTGCAGGCCCGGGTAGCACAGCAGCACCTCGGCGGTGCTGCGGGCCGCGGGGTCGCGCTCCTTGGCGCAGCGGACGTCGCGACGGACCGAGGCGAGCACGGTCAGTCGACGAGGTCGGCGAAGAGCACGGTGCTCAGGTACCGCTCGCCGAAGGAGGGGATGACCACCACGATCACCTTGCCGGCGTTCTCGGGGCGCTGGGCCACCTGCACCGCCGCCCAGATCGCGGCACCCGACGAGATCCCCACCAGCAGGCCCTCCTCGCGTGCCGCCCGGCGGGCGGTGGCCAGGGCGTCGTCGTTGGCGACGGTGATGACCTCGTCGTACACGTCGGTGTCCAAGATGGCGGGCACGAAGCCGGCGCCGATGCCCTGGATCGGGTGCGGGCCCTTGGCCCCGCCCGACAGCACCGGCGAGGCCTCGGGCTCCACGGCGATCACCTGCACGCCGGGCTTGCGCTCCTTGAGCACCTCGCCGACGCCGGTGATGGTGCCGCCGGTGCCCACTCCGGCCACGAAGATGTCGACGGTGCCGTCGGTGTCGTCCCAGACCTCCTCGGCGGTGGTCACCCGGTGGACGGCCGGGTTGGCCGGGTTCTCGAACTGCTGCGGGATGAAGTAGCGCGGGTCTCCCTTGGCCAGCTCCTCGGCCTTGGCGATGGCTCCGGCCATGCCGTCGGGACCGGGGGTGAGGAACAACTCGGCGCCGTAGCCACGCAGCAGGGCCCGGCGCTCCTTGCTCATGGTCTCGGGCATGGTGAACGCGCACTGGTAGCCCCGAGCGGCGCAGACCATGGCCAGGGCGATGCCGGTGTTGCCGCTGGTGGGCTCGAGCACGATCGTGTCCGGCCCGATGAGACCGGCCTCCTCGGCGGCGTCGATCATGGCCACGCCGATGCGGTCCTTCACGCTGTGCGCGGGGTTGAAGTACTCGAGCTTGGCCAGCACCTGGGCGGAGGTGTCACCGGGCAGGTGGCGGAGCCGCACCAGCGGGGTGTTCCCGATGAGCTGGGTGATGTCGTCGGCGATCTTCACGGCGAGGGGGTCCTTTCCGGCCACGGTCGGTGCCGCCACCCTAGATGCCGCCCGCCGAATCCCGACCCGACAGGTCGCGTTTCCGCCCGACCTCAGCCGTTGAGGCGGCGGTAGAGCTTGCCCAGCCGGCCATAGACCTTGGTGAACTCGTCGTAGAGCGGGTCGTAGGTGGCCCGAAGCGTGGGATCGGGGGCGAACGTGGCCTCGATGGGCACGAGCCCCGGGACGTCCCGGCGAGCCACCAGTCCCAGGCTGACCATGGCGAACAGGGCGGCGCCGCGCAGGTTGGCGTGCATGGGGTCGGCCGGGCGTTCGATGCGACGGTCCATCACGTCGGCGTGGATCTGGCACCACAGGTCCGACTGGGCGCCGCCGCCGAGGATGCGCAGCGTGGGCATCGGGCGCTTGACGAACCTCTCCACGGCCTCGTGCAGCCAGCGGGCGTTGTAGGCCACCCCCTCCATGACGGCACGGGTGAGGGTGGACCGGTCGGTGTCGATGGAGACGTTGAGGAAGGCGGCCCGCAGGTGGCGGTCGTCCACCGGGGATCGCTCGCCCTTCAGCCACGGGGTGAAGATCACCCCGCCCGAGCCGGCGGGGACGCCGGCGGCCACGTCGGTCAGCGCTGCGAAGGCGGTCTCGGGCGCGCCGGGAGCGGCCCGGTCGTCCTCGATCCGGTCGCGGAACCACTGGAGGCAGGCGCCGCCGGTGTCGTGGTTGTCGGCCACGAGGTAGGAGCCGGGCCACACCCCCGGCACCGACGCGATCTGGCGGATCACGTCGGTCTTCTTGAAGGGCACCGAGCAGGAGATCCAGGCCGAGGTGCTGATGGTGAGGTGCCCGAGGTAGTCGTCGACCGTGCCGGCCCCGAGGTACGCGGCGTGCAGGTCGGGCACGCCGGCCACCACGGGCACGCCCTCGCGGATGCCGAGGGCGGCAGCTACGTCGGGCAGCACCTCGCCGAGGGTGGACCCGGTGGGCACCAGGTCGGGGAGGCGGTCCTCGTCGCGACCGGCCGCCTTCACCAGCTCGGGCAGGTAGCCCGGGGCGGCTCCGGGGCGGTTGTCGGTGAGCCAGGACGCCACCATCGAGGCCGGCGTGGCCGCCCGGCGGCCGGTGAGGCGCAGCCCGAGGTAGTCGACCGGTTCGAGCAGCGTGGCGGTCCGGCGGTAGGTGTCGGGCTCGGCGTGGCGGAGGTACAGGGCGTGGCCGGTGGGGTCGGCCCCGTTGGGCGACGGGGCGCCGCCGGTGGCGCGGATCCACCGCAGCACCGCGGCCGGCGCGTAGCCGGCCACCGGACCACCGATCACGTCGGCGGAGTAGGGCGCGCCGCGGTGGTCGGACCAGAGCATCACCGGACCCGACGGCTCCCCGGCCGCATCCACCGGGACGGTGGACGCCCACTGCCCGGTGAGGCCCACGCCGGCCAGGTCGTCGACGGGGACCAGGCCCCGGTCGGTGATCTCTCGGACCACGGCCACGACGGTGGCCCACCACGCCGACGCGTCCTGCACCGACCCGCCGCCGGCGAGCTCCTCGGTGGGGATGGGCGCGAACGACTGGTCTCGGACGGTGCCGTCGAGGCCCACCGCGCCGGCCTTCAGGCCGCTCGTGCCGAGGTCCAGCGCCAGCACCCAACGTGGGTCGTCCACGGGTTCCACGGTGGCGCTCAGAACGCCAGGTCCATGCGCTCCCGGGTGCCGTCCGGGAGCACGTGTTCGATCAGGATCGGGAGCGCTCCCCCGCCCTCGCCGCCGGCGATCCCCAGCTTCGGCACGATCTGGGAGGCGAGGTCGAGGATCTCGAGCGGCTTCACCACGGCCTCGGGCGGGAACACGCCCGGCCCCTCGAGCTTCCCCGACGCCATCAGCACCGCGCCCAGCGCGGCGGGGATGCCGGTGCCCTCGCCGGCACCCACCGAGGTGGACGAGAGCGAGAACACGTACGTGTGGTCGGCACCGTCCTTCTGGCCGCCGACCTCGATCTTGAGACAGCCGGCGGCGCCGGTGATCCCGGCCTCGGCGAGCAGCCGGGGGCGCTGGGAGATGATGTGGGCCGCCGAGAACTCGATGGGCGTGACCGCCCGGCCCTCCACCTCGATCGGATCGGTGGAGCAGGCACCCGTCCGCACCATGTCCATGGTGAGCTCGAAGTACGACAGCGGGAACACCACGCCCCGGTTGGTGGCGTGGGTGAGCCCCGGGAGGTAGCGGGGCAGGGTGATGGTCTCGGGGTGCGGGTAGGGGTACACGGGGTAGGTGCCCACGCTCTCGAAGTGGGTGTCCACCACGAACTCCCGGCCGCTCTCCTCGAGCAGCCGCACGTTGCGGAGCTCCCCGTCGACGAACACCGGCACGTCGTTGGTCATGGCGTGGATGCGGTGCTTGATCACCGCGCCGCCCTCGCTCGGCTCGCCGCCGTGGATGTGCATGATGTCGACGCGCTCGACGGTGTCGAGCAGCTCGTCGGCGGCGAAGCGCACCAGCACGTTGGCCAGGCCCGGCGAGTTGCCCATGCCGATCAGCGCCGTGACGCCGGCAGCGACGGCCGGCTCGTGCTGGTCCAGCATGGCGATGGTGGCATCGAGGTCGTCGCACACGTCGACGTAGTCGACCCCGGCGGCGATCACCGCGGCCAGGATCGGCGGGCCGAACCGGTAGAAGGGCCCGATGCAGTTGACCACCACCGTCGCCCCCGCCACGAGGGCGCCGATGGCGTCGGCGGAGGTGGCGTCGACCTCGGCGGCGCGCAGGCGCGGGTCGTCCAGCGAGTCGACGAAGGCCTGAGCCGCGTCGGCGCGCAGGTCGGCCACCACGATCTCGTCGAAGCGGTCACCGGCCACCAGGGCCCGCACGGCCACGCTGCCGATCCCACCGCAGCCACCCAGCACCACCACGCGATCGCTCATGGGCCAGAAAGCTACCTGGGCCGGCCGACCCGCTCTCAGCCGGCGCCCCGTGGGGCTCGCAGCTCGCGGGTCAGGTGGTGGCCAGGGTGACGAGGCCGTCGGCGGCCAGGGCCAGACCGCCCACCACGCAGATCCACGAGCCCAGCACCCGGCGGTTGCCCAGCACCCACTGGAGGGCGCCTTCGAGGTCCCCCTTGGCCCGCGCCGAGCGCATCACGACCACGGTGACGAGGACCGGGAGTCCAGTGGCGAAGGTGGCGTAGAGGACCCACGCCAGCACCCGCGAGGACCGCGTCACCTCGGCGGTGGTCAGGGCGGCGGCGGCGAGCATCGAGCCCTGGTAGTCGGCGATGGCGATGCCGGCCACGAAGGCGCCCACGGCGCTGAGGTCGTGGAGGCGGTCGAACGCCTTGGGCTTGTCCGGCGGCTCGGAGGAGGGCTTGCGCCGCAGCCAGATGCCGAACCCGAACAGAACGAGGCCGGCGAGGATGCGCAGGCCCACGAGCGAACGCCCGGGCGTCGAGCCCTCGTCGACGGTCCCGCCGACCACCATCCCCAGGGCGAGCACGATCACGAACTGCACGGTGAAGGCCCCGAGGAGGTACCACCACACGGCGCGGGTGCCTCGACCGCCGGCCAGCACCAGGAGCAGGCCGAGCAGGGTGAAGGGCTGGGTGCCGCTGATCAGGCCGCACACGACCATCGTGTGGGCGAGGTCGCTCACCGGCCGCGCCGCACGGGAGGCGTCGGCGGGGTGGCGGGCACGCAGCGATCCTGACACCTCGGTGCTCGGACGACGGCCATGGGGGGGCTTCCGCCCCTGGTCAGGCCGATCCCGCTGGAGCACCATGCAGCGGTGACCGTCCGCCCTGCGCCGTCGAGCGCCGCCGACCGATCGGGGTCGGCCGCCGAGCTGGCCCTGCTGGTCGGGTCGGTCACCGCCCTCGGCACCGGGGCACTGCTGCACGCCGCGGACCGAGGTTCCGCCGGGGACCTGGTGTGGGCCGGGGCCGCGGCCGTGGGCGTGGTCGCGGCGATCTGGTGGGTGGTCGAGGCGGCCCGGAACCGCCAGCTCGGCGCCGACGTGGTGGCGGTGCTGGCGCTGGTGGGCGCCCTGGCCGTGGGCGAGCTGCTGGCCGGCGCGGTGATCACGGTGATGCTCGCCTCGGGCCGCGCCCTCGAAGCCCGCGCCGGCGAGCGGGCCGAGCGGGAGCTGCGAGCCCTGCTCGAGCGGGCACCGCGAGTGGTCCACCGCTACGAGGGCGACGAGCTCACCGAGCCACCGATCGACGAGGTGGCGGTGGGCGACCTGCTGCTGGTGCAACCGGGCGAGGTGGTGCCCGTCGACGGCCGGTTGGAGCGGGGCGCGGCCGTGCTCGACGAGTCGGCCCTCACCGGCGAGCCGTTGCCGGTGGAGCGCGAGCCGGGCGACGCCGTCCGCAGCGGTGCGGTGAACGCCGGTGCCCCGTTCGACCTGCGGGCCACCACGCGGGCCACCGACAGCACCTACGCCGGCATCATCCGGCTGGTGGAGGAGGCGCAGGCCGCTACCTCTCCCTTCGTGCGCACGGCCGACCGGTTCGCCGGGGTGTTCCTGGCCGCCAGCATCGCCCTTGCCGCCGGGGCGGGGCTCGTGTCGGGTGATCCGGTGCGGGTGGTCGCGGTCCTCGTGGTGGCCACCCCCTGCCCGCTGATCCTCGCCGCCCCGGTGGCCATGGTGTCGGGGATGGCCCGGGCCGCGCGCCGGGGCGTGGTGGTGAAGGGCGGCGGCGCGCTGGAGCGCCTGGCCGAGGGCCAGGTCCTGCTCCTCGACAAGACCGGCACCCTCACCCGGGGGCGGCCCGCGGTGGCCGACGTCGTCGTGGCCGGCGGGCTCTCGGCCGACGAGGTGCTGCGCCTGGCTGCCTCGCTCGACCAGGTTTCACCACACGTGCTGGCGGCATCGGTGGTTCGCGCCGCCCGCCAGGCGGGGCTCGAGCTCACGCTCCCGACCGAGGTCGAGGAGGTGCCCGGCCACGGAGCGCGTGGCCTCGTGGGCGACCGCCGGGTGGCGGTGGGCAAGGCCGGGTGGCTCCTGCCCGGTGCGCTCCCGCGCTGGGCCCGATCGGTGCGGCGCCGGGCCGACCTCGACGGTGCCCTCACGACGTTCGTGGAGGTCGACGGCGTCGTGGAGGCGGCGATCGTCCTCGACGACCCGATCCGGTCCGACGCAGCGCGCACCATCCGGAACCTGCGTCGCGACGGCATCGGGCGGATCGTGATGGTCACCGGCGACCGGGCCGACGTGGCCGAGACGGTCGGGTCGGTGATCGGCGTCGACCTCGTGCTGGCCGAGCGGACGCCCGCCGAGAAGGTCGAGGCGGTGCGCTCCGAGGAGCGGGCGGCGCGCACCATCATGGTGGGCGACGGGGTGAACGACGCGCCGGCGCTGGCGCTGGCCCACGTGGGCGTGGCCATCGGCGCCCGCGGGTCCACCGCGTCGTCGGAGGCGGCCGACGTGGTGCTCACCGTCGACCGGCTCGACCGCCTCGGCGAAGCGGTGCTGATCGCCCGCCGCACCCGGCGGATCGCTCGCCAGAGCGTGGTGGCCGGCATCGGGCTCTCGGTCGTGGCCATGGTGGTGGCGGCGGCTGGGTACCTCCCTCCGGCCTGGGGCGCCCTCGCCCAGGAGGTGATCGACGTGGCCGTGATCCTCAACGCGCTCCGCGTCCTGCGGACCCCGTCCGGCCAGCTGCGCGTCCGCCCCGACGAGGAGGGCCTGGTCGAGCGCTTCACCGACGAGCACCGGACCCTGCGGCCCGACCTCGACCGCATCCGCCAGGCCGCCGACCGCCTCGGCGTGGACCCCGCGCCGGTCGCGCTGGGTGCGGTCCGCGCCGTGCACCGGTTCCTGGTCGACGAGCTGCTGCCCCACGAGGAGGCCGAGGACGCCGAGCTCTACCCGGTGTTCGACCGCGTCCTCGGTGGCACCGATCCCACCGGCACCATGAGCCGCGCCCACACCGAGATCGCCCACCACGTGCGTCGCCTCGGACGCCTGCTCGACGAGACCGATCCCGCTGAACCCGACCCCGAGGACCTGGTGGAGCTGCGCCGGGTGCTCTACGGCCTGCACGCCATCTTGGTGCTGCACTTCGCCCAGGAGGACGAGGGCTACCTCTCGCTGGTCGACGACCACGCGCCGCCACGGTCGTAACGTCAGGGCGACGAGCGCACCAGGAGGGTGGCGATGGCCGGCACGGACAGCGAGAACACCGCGGCGGCCGACGAGGGCGAACGCACCGGCGTCGAGTGGGTGAGCGCGTTCGCGGCGGACCTCGGCATCGAGCCCCCCGACCGCGACACCGTCGACCAGCTGCTGGAGCTGGCCGGGGTGGCGGCCCACGCCTCGGAGCGCCTGGCCGCCCCGCTGGCCTGCTGGCTCGTCGGCCGCGCCGGGCTGGATGCGGCCACAGCGCTGGAGCGGGCCCGGGGCATCTGAGGGGCGGCTCCGACTCCGCCGCTGACCTACCGTTCGGCCATGGGCGACGTCGATCAGCCGGTCCCCCACCCGTGGAACCAGGGGTTCACGTGGCGGGACCACCCCGGACCCTTCCACACCGTCACCGAGGAGCAGGCCCGGGCCTTCGACCGGGACGGCTTCTTCGTGCTCGAGCAGGTGTTCGACGCCGATGAGGTGGCCGCCATCCGCAAGGCCATCGCCCCCGGCGACGCCAAGGTCCGCGAGCTGCTGGCGATGATGCCCGACGGACGGATCTCGGTGGCGGGCCTCGACACCCAGATCGTGGCCCCGCACCTGGTGTGCCTCGACGACCGCCTGCGCGAGGTGTGCGCCCACCCCACCCTGGTGGGGGTCTGCGCCGACCTGATGGGGCCCGACGTACGGCTCTATTGGGAACAGGCCGTCAACAAGCAGCCCGACAGCGCCGCTCCGGTCCTGTGGCACCAGGACAACGGCTACACCTACGTGGAGCCCCAGGACTACCTGACCTGCTGGATCGCCCTCACCGACGCCACCCCCGAGAACGGCTGCATCCAGGTGATGGCCGGTGCCCACCGGGGCGGCACCCTTGCCCACCGAGACACCCCGATCGGGTTCGAGTGCTGGGGCGACCACGGCACCGCCGTGTCGGTGCCCGTCCGGGCCGGCGACGTGGTCGTGTTCAGCTCGCTGTCGCCCCACGCCACCGGGGTCAACACCACCGACACCGTGCGCGAGGCCTACATCGTGCAGTACGCCCACGACGGCGCGGTGGGCCGCCTCCCCGGACCGGGCGGCGAGCCCGGCGAACCGATCTCGCTCGACGAGCCCACCCGCCAGTTCCCGGTGCTCGTGGGCGGACGGCCGGTGGCCCCTCCCTCGCGCTGACTCAGCCCGCGAGCTCAGCCGGCGGGCCCGAGCCGCTCGATCGCAGCGTCGACCACGGGGCGGGCGTCGGGCGCCGCGTCGGCGAGGGCCACGGCCAGCGCGTCGAGCAGCGTGCGAGCCGACACGTCGAGCTCGTGGTGGCGACCGAGAAGGTCGGCGAGCCACTGCGCCTGCACGCTGAGGAGCGAGGGGTCGTGCAGGTGGGCCACGGCCACGAGCGTGTCGAACAGCTCCTCGAAGCCGGCCCGCAACCACGCGTCGCCGGGGCCGGTGCCGGCGACGCCGGTGACGGCGGTGACGGCGGCCCCGGCGGCAGCCACCGTGGCCGTGCGAGCCGACGCCAGGGCAGCGAGCAACGGGGCAGGGTCCAGCGCCCCCGCTTCGGCCTGCTCGGGCACCGGGGACCATGTCTCCAGCACCCCGGGGAGACCCGACAACGAAGCGGCGTGGGCGTCGGCACCGATCGCCCGCCAGCGCTCCTCGTCGCCGGAGAACGCGCGCCCGCCGACCACCACGGGGACGCCGGCCCCGTGGGCGGCGACCACGCAGCCACGGGCACCACCGAGGTTCGCCACCCGCGTGCAGGACACCACGAGCACGTCGGGTCGGACGTTGGCGAGGAAGCCCGACAGGTCGGCGGCGGGGACCGAGGCTCCGAGGAAGGTGGTGCGGTACCCCTCGTAGGACAAGAGCGCGGCCGCCATGCGGGCCGGCAGCGAGTGGGCCTCACCCTCGGCGCACACCACCACCACGTGGTGGGCGTCGACCGGCTGGTCGAAGGCGCCGGCGAGCAGGGCCACCAGGGTCTCGGCGGCGGCCGTGGTGGCGTGCTCCTCGGAGATGGAGTAGTCGCCCGCCTCCCAGCGCCGACCGGCCTCCCACTGGATCGGCGCCAGGACCTCCTCGAGGATCGCCCCCATCCCGTAGCCCTCCTCCATGAGCCCGAGGACCAGGTGGTAGGCCAGCCCGGCATCGCCGTCGTGCAGGGCCGACAGCACCCCCAGGCGCGCCCGGACGAGGTCGTCGCCGTCGGTTCCCTCTGAGGCGTCGGGCACCGCGGGAACGTTACCGGCCTCGGCTCGATCGGGGCCGGTCGCCCTCGGTCTCGACGTGCACGGATCGACGGCACCCCACCGCCGCGTGGCTTGTCACCGAAGCGACACGGACCTGTTGTTCGTGTTGAACGTGTTGCTCCTGTGGCCGATGATGGGCCTGCACTTGGCAACCGGCAGCACCGCTGTTACGGTTTCGTGACGAACGGCGACCCGCGCCGAAGGAAGGATCCGAGTGGTGCGTCGACGTTCCCGGTTGCTGGCTGCGATGACCATGGTCGCCGCCGTCGCGCTGGCTGCCCCGCAGCTCGCCAGCTCCGCCCCGTCCGGCAACCCTCGGGCCGAGCGCGAGCGGGTGCGGGCCGAGCGGGCCGAGGTGGCCGCCCAGATCGACACGAACAAGGCCACCCGCGCCGAGCTCGACGCCGCGCTGCGGGTGCTCCAGGACAACCTGAGCACCCAGGAAGCCGCCCTCCGCCGGGCCGAGGCCGCCGTGGCCCGGGCCGAGCAGGACATCGCCGACGCCCAGTCGGCCATCACCGACCTCACGATCCAGGTCCGCGTGCTCAAGAAGGTGATGCGCGAGCGCGCCGTCAGCGCCTTCGTGAGCCCGCCCGGTGACGACATCCTCACAGTGCTCGAGACCAAGGACTTCACCACCGCCGCGAGTCGCAAGTTCTACATCGAGCTGCGCGCCCAGGACGACGCCGACGTCAGTGATCGCCTCGAAGGCGCCAACGTCGACCTCGCCTACCAGAAGCGCAAGGCCACCGCGGCCAAGAAGCGAGCGGAGGCCACCCGGGCCGAGCAGGCCAAGCGGACCCAGGCCGTGCGAGACGCAAAGGCCAAGCAGCAGGCCGTGGCCGACCGCCTCCAGGCCACGATCGACTCCCAGGTGGCTCGCAGCCTCGAGCTGGCCAAGACCGACCGGGCCCTCTCGGCCCAGATCGCCCAGGAGCAGGCCGCCAACCTGGCCCGCCTCGCCGCGCTCAAGGCGGCCCGAGACCGCCAGGCTGCGGCCATCGCGGTCCGCAACGCCACCGCGGCCAACGTGTCCGCCTCCGGCCAGGAGCGCGCACCCAGCGGTGGCGGGGGCTCGCCGGTCGGCGCCAGCTCCACGCCCGCCCCATCGGATTCGGGCGTGTCGCTGGCCTACGTCCAGGGCAAGCCGGTCAACGCCGCCGTGGCGGCGCAGGTGGTGGCCATGATCAACGCCGCCGCCGCCGACGGGGTGGACCTGCGCATCGGCAACTCCTACCGGTCCGTCTCCCTGCAGATCGACCTCCGCCGCCAGAACTGCGGCAGCAGCTACTACGCCATCTACGAGATGTCGTCGGGCTCGTGCAGCCCGCCCACCGCCAAGCCGGGCCAGTCGCAGCACCAGCTCGGCCTCGCCATCGACTTCGCCAACTGCTCGTCTCGCGGGAGCGCCTGCTACCGCTGGCTCGCCGCCAACGCCTCCCGGTTCGGCTACTACAACCTCCCCAGCGAGGCCTGGCACTGGAGCACCACCGGGAAGTGATCCGAACCGCTCCCCGCCGCCGTGACGGCGTGGGGGATGCGCGAACGCCCTTCGCCCACCTGTTACGTTTCGGTGACGGTCGGCGTCGCCCCCCGGCGCCGGAGGAGGAGGGTTCGTGCGTCGACGTTCGCTGGCGGCCACCGCCGCCACCGTGGCCGCAGCCATCGCCCTGGTCAGCCCCCAGCTCGCCGGATCGGCCCCGTCCAGGGACCCACGGGCCGAGCGAGAGCGGGTTCGGGCCGAGCGGGCCGAGGTGGCCGCCGAGATCGACACGAACAAGGCCAGCCGCAGCGAGATCGAGCAGGCCCTCGGGACGCTCCAGGCCAACCTGACCAGCCAGGAGGCGGCCCTGGCCCGCACCGAGGCCGAGGTGGCCGAGGCCGAGCGGGACATCGTCGACGCCCAGGACGCGATCACCACCCTCGAGTCCGAGCTCCTGGTGCTGCGCCAGGTCATGCGGGACCGAGCGGTCACGGCTTACGTCAGCCCGCCCGGCGACGACATCCTCACGGTGCTCGAGACCAACGACTTCACCGCAGCCGCGAGCCGCAAGTTCTACATCGAACTGCGCGCCCAGGACGACGCCGACGTGGCCGATCGCCTCGAGGGTGCCAACGTCGATCTCGCCTACCAGAAGCGCAAGGCCACCGCGGCCAAGAGGCGTGCCGAGGCCAAGCGGGCCGAGCAGGTCGAGCGCACCCGGGCGGTGCGGGACGCCAAGGCGCAGGAGCAGGCGGTGGCCGATCGCCTGAGCGCCACCATCAACGCCCAGGTGGCCCGCAGCGTGGAGCTGGCCAGGACCGACCGGGCCCTCTCGGCCCAGATCGCCCAGGAGCAGGCCGCCCTCGCCGCCATGCTGGCCGCCCGGGAGGAAGCGGCCCGAGCCGCGGCAGCAGCCGCGGTGGCGGCAGTGGCGCGGCCGGCCGCGGCGACCCCCACCCCCGCGCCGTCGAACCAGGACCCCGACGGCGACGAGAACACGCCGGTGCCGCCGCTCCCGCCGGCGTCGAGCGGAGGCTCCTCGGGCGGCTCGCGTGCCGTGCCGCTGTGCACCGTGGGAGGGATCACCGTCAACTGCGCCATCTCCGGTGCGCTCGGGTCGCTCCTCAACGCCGCCCGGTCCAGCGGCCTCGTGCTCACCGGCGGCGGCTACCGGGACCCCTCGGCCCAGATCGCCCTGCGCCGCGCCCACTGCGGCTCCAGCTACTACGCCATCTACGAGATGCCGGCGTCGCAGTGCCGCCCACCCACCGCCCGTCCCGGCCAGTCCCAGCACGAGCTCGGCCTCGCCATCGACTTCAACGCCTGCCAGTCCCGCAGCAGCGCCTGCTACCGCTGGCTGTCGGCCAACGCGGCCGGCTTCGGCTTCTACAACCTGCCCGGCGAGCCCTGGCACTGGAGCTCCACCGGCCGCTGATCCGGCTTCGGCCCCCGCCACGGGCCGCGCTAGGATGGCGGCTCCTTGGTGGTCGTAGCTCAGTTGGTCAGAGCGCCGCGTTGTGGTCGCGGATGTCGGGGGTTCGAATCCCCTCGGTCACCCCAGTCGAGCGACGGCCGGTCGTGCCCACGGCCGGCCGTCGTCGCGCCCGGAGCGGGGGCGTGGCCGGCCGCCGGCGGGACCCGGCGCGGCGCGCGCCGGACCCCTCGGGTACCGCCGCGACCACCGGAGG
>CAZIVZ010000005.1:0-29605 GCA_964542495.1 uncultured Aquihabitans sp. | reverse complement strand
TCTGGTTCTGCGTGAGCGTGCCGGTCTTGTCCGTGCAGACGAAGGTGGTGGACCCGAGCGTCTCCACCGCTTCGAGCCGCCGGACCAGGGCCTGGCGACCGGCCATGCGCTGGGCGCCCATGGCCAGCGACAGGGTGACGGTCGGCAGCAGGCCCTCGGGCACCAGGGCGACGGTCACCCCGACGGCGAACAGGAAGCCGTCACGAGCGGGGCTCCCCACGAGCAGGGCGATGGCGAAGAAGCCCGCCCCCACCCCGACGGCGAGGGCGGCGGTGATCCGCACGATGCGATCCAGCTCGTGGGCCAGGGGCGTGCGGGGTGCCCGGGCCGACGAGGTGAGCCGGGCGATGGTGGCCAGCTCGGTGTCGGCACCCACCGCCGACACGGTCCCCTCGGCCGAGCCCGAGGTCACGTAGGTGCCGGCGAAGGCGGCCTCGCCGCTGCCGAGCGCCACCGGCTCGCTCTCGCCGGTGAGGGTCGACGCGTCCACCGACACGGCGTCGGCCACGTCGAGCACCACGTCGGCCGGGATCCGGTCGCCGGCGCCCAGGACCACCACGTCGCCCACGACCACGTCGGCGGCGGCGACGGTGAGCGGGTGGCCGTCACGGCGGACGATCACCCCCGTCGGCAGCAGGTCGCCGAGGCGCTCCGCCGCCCGCTCGGCCCGCTGCTCCTGGGCGAAGGCGAACACGCCGTTGACCACGATCACCACGAAGATCGCCACACCGAGCTGGGGCATCCCGGCGACGAAGGCCAGGAGCCCGGCCACCCAGAGCATGCGGGCGAAGAAGTGGGTCAGCTGCCCGACGAGGCGCCGCCAGGGCCGCGGCCGCTCCGGTGCCGGCAGGCGGTTCGGCCCGTTCGCGGCCAGCCGTCGGGCCGCCTCGGTCGAGCTGAGGCCGGGGCGAGCGGCGGTCACGACATCACGGCGTGCGCAGGCCCCGGCCGAAGTCCTGGACCGCCCGACCGACCTCGTCGATGGTGTGGCGCGCCCGGTCGCGCAGGGCGGTGAACGAGTGTTCGGCGTCGCCCCGCACCGCCGCGATCGTGTCGGCGATCCGATGGCCGGCGGCTTCGAGGTCGTCGAGCACGTGCAGGCCGGCGTCGCGCGCCTCGAGCTCGCCCAGGTGCGTCTGGACGCGGATCTCGTCGGCCCGGCTCCGCCAGGTGGTGGCCAGCTCCTCGAGCGCGTCCTCGAGGTCGGCGGGGGTGTCGGCCTTCTCGGCCCGCAGGCGACTGGACGCCACGCTCAGCGCGGCGTCCAGGCGCAGCGTGGCCTCCTCGAGGTCGGCGGCGTAGCGCCGCCAGGCCTCGTCCTCCACCTGGTGGAGGTCGTCGAGGGCGGCGCGCAGGGCCAGCGACGCCGATTCGACGTCGACGGCGCGCCCCGCGACCTCGTCGCGCACCCCGGGGTCGGTGCCCTCGACGTCGCCGATCTGGGTGAGGCGACCCTCGGGGCCGGTCGATCCGCTCGGCGTGGTGCCCATGGTTCCTCCTCGGGGCGACGCGTCGAACCCTGCCCCGGTGGCCAACATCCTCCCCGGGGAGCCGGGGTGCAAGGGCCGAAGGTCATGGGACCACGCCCACGGGACCAACGCCCACGGGACCAACGCCCACGGGACGGGCGGGACCAATGGCCCTGTGAAAGCCCCGCCGCGCTCGGGGACCATGGTGGGCACGAATCCCCGACCCCCCGAGGCGCCTCGATGACCCTGGACCCCCTCGCGGCGCACCGCGACCGGCTCGGCCTGCTCGAAGAGCGGGAGTGCCTCCGCCTGCTCGGCGAGGCCAAGCTCGGTCGCGTCGCGGTGTCGGTCGGCGCCCTGCCAGCCATCTACCCGATCCGCTTCACCCTGCTCGGGCGGGACCCGGTCTTCCGCTCCCATCCCCAGGCAGGGCTGGTGGAGGCCACCGCCGGCAACGTCGTGTGCCTCCAGGCCGACGATGCCGACCCCGACGCCGACCACGGGTGGAGCGTGATGGTGACCGGCCCGGCCGAGCTGATCACCGATCCGGCCCAGCTCGCCCAGGCCCGGGAGCTGCCGCTGCGCCCCTGGGCCGGTGGGTCCGACGCCTTCGTGCGCATCAGCGCGGTGATGGTGAGCGGGCGTCGCATCGGTTCGGTGTCCTCGCTCGCCTAGCCTTCGCTCCGTCCCCGCCACCCCACGAGGAGGGACCGGTGAGCGAAGATCCCCACGCGGCCGACGCCGCACACCCTGGCCCCGGCGAGCCCATCCGCGTCTTCTTGCTGGATGACCACGAGGTGGTGCGCCGCGGCGTGCGAGATCTGGTGGAGGCCGACGGCGACCTGGTGGTCGTGGGCGAGGCCGGCTCGGCCGAGGAGGCGATGCGGCGGATCGCCGCGGTGCACCCGCACGTGGCCGTGCTCGACGTCCAGCTCGGCGACGGCAGCGGCATCGAGGTGTGCCGGGCCATCCGGTCCGAGCACCCCGAGATCCACTGCCTGATGCTCACCTCCTACGCGGACGACGAGGCCATGCTCGACAGCGTGGTGGCGGGAGCGTCGGGCTACGTCCTCAAGCAGATCCGGGGCAACGAGCTGGTGGAGAGCATCCGCAAGGTGGCCGCCGGCCGATCGCTGCTCGACCCGGCCATGACCGCCCGGGTCATCGAGCGGGTGCGGCGCGGCCCCGAGCAGGACGAGCGCCTCGCCAGCCTCACCCCGCAGGAGCGCCGGATCCTCGACCTCCTGGCCGATGGCCTGACCAACCGCCAGATCGGCGAGAAGATGTTCCTCGCCGAGAAGACGGTCAAGAACTACGTGTCGAACCTGCTCATGAAGCTGGGCATGTCGCGCCGGACCGAGGCGGCGGTGTACGCCGCCCGCCACGCCGACCTCCGCCGGGGCCTGTCCTAGGCCAGGCCCGAGCGGCCTAGCCGGCGCTGTCGAGCGCCTCGACGGCCGCGGCGAGCGTCGTCCTCGCCGGTGCCAGCGTGGAGATGGCGATCGCCTCGGGCCAGGCCGCGAACCGGGCGGCCATGGCCGCGGCCACGGCCGGGGTGGCCTCCGAGAGGTCCAGGCCGGCCACGGCGCGCTGGCGGATCCGGTCGTCGGCCTGGTCGCGCGGCAGGGTGCAGACCAGCTCGACCAGGTCGCTCGACGTCTGCGCGGCCACGTCGCGGGCCAGGCCGCGCTCGTGCTCGTCGGCCCACGTGGCGTCGAGGACCACCTGCTCGCCCAGCGTGAGCAGGTGGCGGGCCTCGTCGAGCATCTCGCGGTAGACCGCGGCCACCGCCTCGGGCCGATACCGGTCGCCGGACGGCTCGCGCTGGTCGACCGCCATGCGCACGCGCACCTCGTCGGTCCGCAGGACCACGGCGCCGAGGTGGTCGCCGAGGCCGGCGGCCAGGGTGGACTTGCCGGTGCCGGGCAGGCCGCCCACCAGGACCAGCCGCACCCGCCCGGCCTCGAGGTGGCGCAGGGCCACGTCCACCAGCGTCGCCACCTCGGCGGGCACCGGCTCGTCGTGCTGGGCGGCGCGCAGCAGGCCCACCTTCACCCGCACGTGGGCCCGGTAGGCCACCAGGTGGTGGGCGAGCGACGTGGGCCAGCGATCGGCGGAGAGCTCGCGGTGCAGGGCCAGGAACCGCTCGCCCAGGTCCGGGCGGCCGAGGCGCTCGAGGTCCATGGCCAGGAACGCCACGTCGGAGAGCACGTCGCCCCAGCGGTACTCCTCGCCGAACTCGATGCAATCCAGGATCCGCGGTCCGTCGTCGAGCACGAAGATGTCCTCGGCCTGGAGGTCGCCGTGGCCGTCACGGATGCGGCCGTCGGCGATGCGCTGCTCGAGCAGCGGCGTCCGACCATCGAGGTAGCGCAGGGCGAGCTCCTCGATGCGCTGGAGCCGCCGGGCCAGGTCGGCATCGGGCACGGGGAGGTCGTGGAGCTGGTCGAAGCTCGCCACCCACCGCCCCCGCACCGCCTCGGGCGAGGCCAGCTGGTCGTGGACGGGGTCGGGCGGGGCGAGCTCGTGCAGCGCGGCGATGGCGTGGGCGATGGCCCGCAGCGGGCGCTCCAGGTCCTCGCCCCGTGCGACGCAGCGCGCCAGGCGACGGTCGTCGGGCATCCGGCGCATGGCCACCAGGTGGTCCGCCACCACGCCGTCGGCATCGGTCACGTCCAACACGCCCAGGTACACGTCGGGCGCCACCCGCCGATTGAGCTCCACCTCCTGACGGCAGGCGGCGAGGCGCGCCTCGCGGGTGCGGTGGTCGAGGAACCCGAGGTCGACGGCCTTCTTGAGCTTGTAGACCCGGTCGTCGACGAAGAAGAGCACCGCGGTGTGGGTCTCGGCCACGGCGGCGGGGAGGGCGGTCACGGGCGCGGCGGGTGGGATCGGTGGTCGCCGTGGGCGGTGACCCACCGCCGGAGGCCGTCGCCGAACGCCTCGGTCGCGGTGGCCAGGTCGGCATCCCGGCTGATCTCGATCACCGCGAACGTCATGGCGTCGTCGACGAGGGCCTCCGGGCCCACCCAGTCCACGGCGAAGCGCAGATCCTCCACGGTGACGATGCCCACGAAGCCCTCGCCACCCCAGACGAAGCCCATGGCCTGGTGGCGGTGCTCGAGCGCCTCGAGGGCACGGACGACGTCGTCGCGGTAGTCGAGCACCACCGGTCGGTCCCAAGGTCGCTCGTCGTCGGCCCACGCCATCGTCGTCCATGGTGGCGGTGCAGCGAGACGGCCAACAGGGTCGAACGTCCCGCTCGGCGCGGCTCCGACCTGGGGCGGGAAGCGGGCAGGCCACTAGCATCACGCCTCGTGACGGAGGATCGGGCCGGCCCCCAGGAGTTGCGCCGCCTGCTGCGCGCCGTGACGGCCGTGGGATCCGACCTCGACCTCGAGGTCATCCTCCGCCGGATCGCCGAGGCGGCCACGGAGCTGGTCGGGGCGTCCTACGGCGCGCTGGGGGTCCTGAACCCCGAGCGGACCAACCTGTCCGACTTCGTGACCGTCGGCCTGGACGCCGACGTCGAGACGGCCATCGGGGCCCGGCCCAAGGGCCACGGCATCCTGGGGCTGCTCATCGTCGACCCCCAGCCCATCCGGTTGCCGGACCTGGGTGCCCACCCCGACAGCTTCGGGTTCCCGCCCAACCACCCCCCGATGGGCTCGTTCCTGGGCGTCCCGATCTTCGTGGGAGGCCTGGCCTACGGGAACCTGTACCTCACCGACAAGCGGGGCGGCGGTCCGTTCACCGACATCGACGAGGAGCTGGCCGTGGCCCTGGCGGTGGCCGCCGGCACCGCCATCGAGAAGGCCCGCCTCCATGCCCGGATCCGCGAGCTCGACATCATCGCCGACCGGGATCGCATCGCCCGTGACCTGCACGACACCGTGATCCAGCGGCTGTTCGCCACCGGGCTGGCCCTCCAGGGCGCGGCGCGCCTGGCCGGGCCCGTTCCCGAGGTCGCCGATCGGATCCAGCAGGCGGTCGACGAGCTCGACCTGGTGGTCCGGCAGGTGCGGTCGTCGATCTTCGAGCTCCACGCCGCCGAGACGTCGGCCCACGGGGTCCGCCGCCAGCTCCTCGCCCTCGGCGACGAGCTCAGCGCTGCCCTGGGCTACGCGCCGTCCTTCCAGTTCGAGGGCCCGGTCGACGCCGCGGTGGGCGAGGAGGCGGCCGATCACCTGCTGGCGGTGGTGGGGGAGTCGCTCGCCAACATCGCCCGCCATGCCGCGTCGCCGGTGGCCCGGGTGCACGTGCGGGTGGCCGACGGCCTGCTCACCGCCACGATCGAGGACGAGGGCGTGGGCCTCGGGCCCCGCCGGCCCGGTGGCCACGGGCTCGAGAACCTCGAGGGGCGGGCCCACGAGCTGGGCGGTCGGGCCACCGTGGAGCCTCGTCCCGGTGGCGGCACCCGGGTCAGCTGGAGCGTCCCGGTCTCCTGACGGTGGTCCCGGAGGGGTGGTCAGTCCTCCGCAGCGGCGGTGGGGATCACCACCACGGGGCAGGGGGCGTGGTGGACGCACGCCGTGCTCACCGAGCCGAGCAGGACGCCCCGGAAGCCGCCCCGTCCCCGGCTGCCCACCACCAGCAGGTCGGCGTCGGCCGCGGCGGTGATGAGCACGAACGCCGGTCGCTCGTCGAGCTGCACGCGGGCCTCCACCTCGAGGTCGTCCGGCGCGCCCACCCGCGCGCGCGACGCGGCCACCGCCGCCTCGACCTCGGCTCGGCGCTCGGCGGCGATGAGGTCGCGGTCGACGTGCCAGTCGGGGTCGTAGCCCAGCGACCACGGCAGCGGCGACACCGCCAGCGCCACCACCCGGGCCCGGCGCAGCCCCGCCTCCTCGAGCGCCCAGTCGAGCGCCCGCTCCGATGACGGCGAGCCGTCGACACCCACGATGATCGTTCCCACGGCACCGAGCGTACGGTGACCAATGGCCCTTCCGCTGCGGGACGGGAGCGGGCACCATGGGGGCGAGGCCGGGTCCGGGGCCGAACGGGAGGTGTTCCCATGATCGTCGTCACCACCGAGGTTCGCGATGGGGTGACGGTCGTCCGTCCCAGCGGTGCGTTTCGCGCCGACGAGGCTCCCGCACTGCTGGTGAGACGCATCGAGGAGCTCGAGCACGACGGCCCGCTGCTGATCGACCTGACCGACGCCACCCCCATCCCGGGGCCGGCGGCGGCGGAGTTCGTTGCCCGGCTGGAGGCCAGCCCGCTGCGCTCGGCCACGGTGCTGGTGCACGAGGAGCTCGAGGCCCGCCGCGCCCTGCGGGCGCTCAGCCGGCAGCTGCCGGTGGTGCCCGACGTGGACCAGGCCGTGGGCGGTCACTTCTCGGCGGCGCTGGCCCCACGCCACATCGCCACGCCGCTCGGGTGAGGGCCGCGCCGTGACCACCGCTCGCCGCATCGCCTTCATCCTCGGGTTCATCGCGCTCGCCGCTGCGATCGTGGCTGCCGGGCTCCTGGCGGTGCTCGGCCTCCGCAGCGGCCTGTTCGCCCTCTTGGTGATGGCGACCGCCAGCGTGGCCGTCTACCACCGCCTGATCCACCCCTGGCACGTGTGCTGGGGCGCCACCCGGGAGGAGGTCCACCGGCACCTGCCGGGCGACGATCTCCTCCCGGCGGCGGGCGGCACCACCCGGGCGATCACCATCGGCGCCGAGCCGGCCCGGGTGTGGCCGTGGCTCGTGCAGATCGGCTTCGGCCGCGCCGGTTGGTACAGCTACGACTGGATCGACAACGACGGCAAGCCGAGCGCCAGCACCATCCGGCCCGAGCTCCAGGACCTGGCGATCGGTGACCGCATTCCCATGACGCCCGAGCTCGGGTTCGACGTGGTGGCGATCGATCGGGGCCGCAGCCTGGTCTCGCTGAGCGGCGACGGCGCCATGACCTGGTGCCTGCTTGTGGAGCCCCACCCGCACGGGGGGACCCGGCTCCTCAGCCGGTTCCGGGCCGTGGTGCAACCATCGGTCGCCGCGGTGTTCTGGAGCATGGTCACCGACCCCGGCGCGTTCGTGATGGAGCGCCGCATGCTCAAGGGGATCAAGCGTCGGGCCGAGGCGTTGGCCGCGGCCGACCCCGCCGAGCGGCGCGCGCCGGCGAGCCGGTAGGGTTTTCTTCTAGCCCAGGATCGAACAAATCGGACGACCGCCGGGTCGGCGGCCGAGGAGCGACCCATGACCTCTCTGCAGCAGCAGGCTCGCGCACTGGGTGATCCCACCCGCCACGAGATCTTCCGCTACCTGGCGGAGGCACCGGCGGCCGCCGGCGTGGCCGAGCTGACCGACCACCTCGGCCTCAACCACAACGCCATCCGCCAGCACCTGGCCAAGCTGGTGGATGCCGGGCTGGTGGCCGAGTCGACGGCGGCGCCGGCCGGCCGGGGCCGTCCCCGGCTGACGTATCGGGTGGATCCCGGGGCGGCGGGTCGGTGGGGCGCCACCGGCGCCTACGAGCGTCTCGCCGTGCTCCTCGCCGAGGTGGTGCGCACCGGCGAGGAGCCCGTCGAGGTGGGCCGCCGGGCGGCCCGGGGCTCCGCACGCCAGGAACCCGGGAGCGACTCGATCCAGGCCCTCGTCGACGAGATGGCCCGGCAGGGGTTCGACCCGGCGGTGCGCCGCAGCGACGGCTCGGTCGACCTGATCCTCCAGGCCTGCCCGTTCACGTCGGCCGCGCTCACCGATCCGGGCACCGTGTGCGACCTGCACCTGGGCCTGGCCCAGGGCGTGGCCGAGGCGGTGGGCGGCGTGGTGATCGACGAGCTGGTGCCGCGCGATCCCCGCCGCGCCAACTGCGTCCTCCGGTGCCACGAGGCACCCTGACCTGCCTCCGCGGCGCTAGGAGCGATCTGCATCGGGCGAGGCCAGGCGCTCGCGCTCGATCCAGTAGGTGTCCGGCGGGCCGTCGACGGTGATGGCGTGCTGCGGGCACACCTGGGCGCCACGCCAGGCGGCGAGGGCGTGCGACGCGGGCACCTCCAAGAGGTGCACGGCGATAAGCCCCTCCTCGTCGAGCGGGTAGACCTCCGGTGCCCACCGGTGGCAGTTCCCCCAGCCCTGGCACAGCGAGGGGTGGGTGCGGACCCGAACGCCCGGGGCATCGTCGAGTTCGGTGGAGTCGCTTCGCTCCTGCATTACTTCCACTGTAGCGTAGAAGTAATGCCGGCTCAGGATCGGGGACGGTCCTGCTGCTCGTAGATCAGGCGCAGCAGCCAGAACCGGAGGAACCGGCCGATCGAGTAGCGCAGGAACACCGCGGCACCGGCGACGGCGAGGGTGAGGCCGAAGGTGGCGAGGATCACTGTCGACAGCACGTCGCGGGTGTCGGCCTGCGAGCCCGACACGACGAACGCCACCAGGGCGACCACCGCGCCCACCACCATCAGGGCGGCGCCGAGGCCCACGAGGCGCGCCTCGTGGGCCGACCCACCGGTGCGCACGCGGATCTGGGCGATGTCGGCCTCGAACTGCCGACGTCGGTCGGGGGCCATGCCGGAGGTGGTGTTGTCGTCCACGGTTCGCGTTCCTGGTCTCTCGAGGGGGGAAGGGGGCGGGGCGGGGTGGTCATCGGGGGGCGACGGCCCCGGAGAGGTAGGCGGTCTCGAGCTCGGTGGCGATCGATGCCGGGGTGCCCACGCGGGCGATGCGTCCGTGCAACATGATCGCCGCGGTGTCGGCCACGCCGAGGACCTCGTGGGCGAACTGCTCGACCACCAGGATCGACAGGCCCGACTCGGCGATGCCGGCCACCTGGGCGTAGAGGTCCTCCACGATGAGCGGGGCGAGCCCCATGGAGAGCTCGTCGAGCACGAGCAGGGCGGGCGAGGTGGCCAGGGCGCGGGCCATGGCCAGCATCTGCTGCTCGCCGCCCGACATCGTGCCCGCCGTCTGGGTGCGGCGCTCGGCCAGGCGGGGGAAGCGGTCGTAGGCCAGCTCCTCGACCTCGGCGCGGGGGGTGCCGGTGAACGTGGCCATCCAGAGGTTCTCGGCCACGGTCAGGTTCGGGAAGATGCCCCGACCCTCCGGCACGGTGCACAGCCCCGCACGCGACAGGGCGTCGGCGTCGGCGCCGACCACGTTGCGACCGCACACCGACACCGTGCCGCCGCTCGGCTCGAGCAGTCCGGCGATCACCTTCAGCGTGGTGGACTTGCCGGCGCCGTTGGGCCCGAGCAGGGCGAACACCTCCCCGGGCGCGATGGCGAAGCTCACCCCGTCGATCACGTCGAAGTCGCCGTAGCCGGCGCGCACGTCGCGGACCTCGAGCACCGGCACCTCGGCGGTGCCGGCGCTCGACTCGGGTGCATCCGGTACAGCGGCGTGGGTGGCGACGGCCGGGGCGGACCCGTCGAGCAGGCCGTCGTCGGACAGGTCTGCGGCCACGTCCTCGGCGCGGTCCTGGCCCAGATAGGCCCCGAGCACCAGCTCGTCGCGCTGGACCTCGGCCGGGCTGCCCGACGAGATGATGCGGCCGAAGTCGAGCACGTAGATGTCCTGGCACGAGCCCATCACCAGGCTCATGTCGTGCTCCACCAGCAGCACCGCCAGGCCTTGGTCGGCGAGGTCGGCCAGGACCCCGGCCAGCTCGGCGGTCTCGGCTTCGTCGAGGCCCGACGAGGGCTCGTCGAGCAGCAGCACGCGCGGCTCGTTGGCCAGGGCCCGGCCCACCTCCACCAGGCGGGCGCGCCCCGTGGGCAGGGCGTCGACGCGCTGGTCGGCCACGTCCTCCAGGCCGAGGCGCTCGATGAGGGCGTCGGCCACCCCGGCGGGATCGGACCCTCGGGCGCGGCGTCGGCGGAACTCGGCACCGGCCAGCACGTTCTCGCGCACCGTGAGGAGCGAGAACGTCTCGAGCCGCTGGAAGGTGCGAGCCAGGCCGCGGCGCGCCCGCTGGTGGGGCGAGAGCTTGGTGACGTCGTGGCCGGCGAGGCGCACCCGGCCTCGGGTGGTGGCCTGGAGGCCGCAGAGCGCGTTGAACGTGGTGGTCTTGCCGGCCCCGTTCGGTCCGATCAGGCCGGTGATCCGCCCGGCGCGGGCGGCGAGGCTCACGTCGGCCACGGCCACGTGGCCGCCGAAGCGGACGGTGAGCTCGTCGGCCTCGAGCAGGACGTCGTCAGCCATGGATCACCGCCGCGGTGCGAGCCGCGGCGGTGCGCAGCGGGGTGTAGAGGGGCTCGGCGTCGAGGCCGGTGGCCCGGTCGAGGGCGGCGAGCTGGGACGCGGTGAACCCGCCGATCCCGAGGAGATCGAGGTCGTCGCCGGCGAGCGGGTCGGCGAGCGGGTCGGCGGTGCCGGCCGTGGTGCCGGCGGTCGCAGCTCCCGTGCGGGCCTGGCGGCGGCGCTGGAGCGATGCCGCCGCTTCGTTGACCGCCCCGTTGGGGTTGCGCCCGAGGCTGATCCCGGCCAGGGCGGGCGCGATGGCGAACACGCTCTCGAGCGCCGGGACGAGGTCGGGGAGGATCAGGAAGGTGAGCGAGTAGAGGACCCCGCCGAGGAGGGCACCGCCCACCGCGGCGATGCCGCCCACCACGGCCAGCAGCACCACGGGGAGGCTCTGGAGGAACGCGAACGTGGGCGGCCCGATCGAGTTGAGCTGGGCGCCGTACAGCGCGCCGCCGAGACCGGCGATCCCGGCCGACAGGGTGAACACGGCGAGCTTGGTGGCGGTGAGGTTGACGCCCAGGGTGGCGCACGCCGCCTCGCTCGACTTCATGGCCAGCAGGCGCCGGCCGAACCGGCGGCCCCGCAACCAGACGAGGCCGCTCGCCACCAGGCCGAACACCACGCCGATGAGCACGAGGTGGGCCCGGTCGTCGTCGAAGGAGACACCGAACAGCTCCAGGCGGGGCACGCCGAGGTTGGCGTTGGGGATGAGGGCGCCCTGGCTGAAGACGAGCTGGTCCATCATCACCGCGAACGCCGCCGTGGCCAGCGCGAGGTAGAGGCCCTGGAGGCGGATGGCGGGCAGGGCCACGAGGGCCCCCACCAGGGCGGTGAGGGCGACCGCGGCGAGCAGGGCCACCGGGTCGCCGTCGCCGCCCCAGTTGCCCATGGCGACCGCGCCGATGCCGGCGAACGCCATGGGCGCCAGCGAGATCTGCCCGGCATACCCGATGAGCGGCACCAGGGAGAGCATGACGATCCCGAGCGCCAGCCCCTGGCCGAGCTGGAAGGTGCGCAGGCCGGGGAAGGCGGTGGCGAAGGCGAAGGCCAGCACTCCGAGCACCACCGTGCCGACCAGCCACACGGCGGCGCCAGGCGACGGGATCACCTCCCGCGATCGCTGCTGGACGCCGGCGCGGACCTTCAGCGGCGGGAGGAACAGCAGCACCACGAACAGGGCGATGGTGGGTATGGCGGAGCGCAGGCCCGTGAGGCTCAGGGCCCGGGAGAGCTCGTGGCCGAACACCGAGCTCACCGGCTTGCCGACGTCGAGGTAGCCGACCGCGAACGACTGGGCCAGGCCGAGCACCACGGCCCCGGCGAAGGTCAGCGGCAGGCTCCGCAGCCGACCGAACATGGCGGCGCCGTAGGCGTTGATCACCAGCAGGGTGAGCGGGATGTGCGACAGCGAACCCTGGCTGGTGGCGAGCAGGATGCCGGCGAGGGCGGCCAGCGCCGAGCCCAGCGCCCACGACACCATCGACGACCGGGCGGGCTGGGCCCCGTTGAGGCGGGTGAGGTCACGGTCGTCGACCACGGCGCGCATGGCGATCCCGCTGCGGGTGCCGAACAGCAGGAACCGGAGGCCGACGGCGGTGGCCACGGCGGCGGCCACGGTGATGGCCTCGTTCCACGACAGGTCGTAGAAGCCGAGGTCGATCGACCGGCCGGCGAAGAACCCCGGCAGGTTGCGGCCCACGTCGGGGGGCCAGAGCGTGATGGCCCCCTGGTACACGCCGAACAGCAGGCTCACCGACACGATGAGCTTGGTCACCTCGGACACGCCCTCGAGCCCTCGCACGATGGTGCGCTCCACCAGCGCCCCGAACGCCGGTGCCAGCACGACGAGCACGACCACCACGGCCACCGGCGCCGGCCACCCCCACCCCACCCGCAGCTGCCAGTAGGTGAAGGCCGCGAGCATGCCGACGGCTCCGTGGGCGAAGTTGAAGATGCCCGACGTGGTGTAGGTGACCACCAGGCCGCTGGCGGCCACCGCGTAGAGGGCGCCGGTCACCAACCCGATGACGGCGAACGTGAGGAACTGGTCCAAGGGGCGGCCCTAGCTCACCGGCTCGACGGTGGCGACGGACTCGGGATCGCAGGCGAAGTCCTCGTCGGTGGGCGCCCACCGGGTGAACTCGCCGTCCTTCACCTGGAGGACCATCCAGCACTGGGAGCCCTCGTTGGTGCCGGGGCTGGTGGGGGCGTGCAGCCCGCCGCCGGTCCACTCGGTGACCTCCCTGGCCCCCTTCAGGATGCAGTCGCGGGTGAGGTCGTCGTCTTGGTCGCAGGCCTTGGCGAGGGTGGCGAACAGGAGCCACGCCGACGTGCTCTGGAGGCCCAGGACGGCCTTCTTGCCGCCGGTGGCCTCGAGGTTGTCGACGTAGAGCTTGGTGGCCGGGTGCGTGTCGGCCTCTTCCATCGGGATGTACGCCGTCCCGATGAACGCGCCGTCGGCGGCGCCGTTGGCGGCCTCGAGGAACGCCTGGTCGTAGAGGTTGGTCTCGTAGTAGCGGACGTCGGGTACGTAGCCCACCTGCTGCATGGCCAGCTCGAGGTTGGCGGCGTTGCTCCCCTCGCCCACGAACTTCAGGAACTGCACGCCGTCGCGCTCGATGGCGGTGGCGAAGGGCTTCCAGTTCGACTCGCCCAGGATGTTGTAGGTGGCGTCGTGGACCACGGTGAACCCGGCCGCCTCGAAGCCCCGGCGCTCCTTGACCTTCTGGTCGAGGGTGGTCTGGAGGTCGCCGGCGAGGAAGCCGAGGTGCTCGTCGGTGCCGGGGAACTTCTTCAGGATGAGCTTCTGGGGGCCCACGGGGTAGCGGTCGCCGGGGTTGGGCACCGGCTGGATGCTCCGGCTCTCGGTGGGGTCCTCGCCGGCCAGGCCGGCCTTGGCGCCGGTGACCGCGAACCCGGCGATGTCGATCAGGCCGCAGGCGGCGCCGACGGTGGGCCAGAGGTTGTCCTGGAGGGCGCCGCCGCCCACCATGGCGAAGTCGGACTCGCAGGCCTTCTCCACCACCGGCTGGTAGTCGGTGAGCTTGGCGTCGTACTTGGTGAGCTCGAGCTTCTTGCCGTTGATGCCGCCGGCGGCGTTGCACCACTTGACGAAGGCGTCGCCGGCGTCGAACAGCTCCTGGTTGAGGCCGAGGCGCCCCGAGAACCCAGGGTCGGCGACGGTGCCGAGCTTGATGGTGTCGGCGCTCACCCCCTGGTTGTCGTCGTCGGCGAGCTCGCCGCCGTTCTCCTCGGGACCGCATACGGCCTTCAGATCGCCCCAGTCGCCGGCGCCGGCCGCGGAGGAGTCGGTGCCGGTGGTGGTGGTCTCGCCACCGCCGATGTCGCTCGTGCTCTCCGAGCCACGGTCACCGCACCCGACGGTGAGCAGGGCCACCACCGCCACGATCCCAGCCAGCTTTCTCATGCGCGCTTCCCCTGTTTACATGTGACCGATGTCAACCGGTGTCGAGCATGCCATACCGTCACCAGATCGGAACCCGATGAGCACCCCAGGTCCCTTCGAGCCCTACGACCTCGGACCGGTGCGGTTGCGCAACCGCATCATCAAGGCCGCCACCTTCGAGGGCCTCATGCCCCACGGGACGGTGAGCCCCGAGCTCATCGACTTCCACGTGGGCGTGGCCCGCGGTGGGGTGGCCCTCACCACCGT
Source organism: uncultured Aquihabitans sp. (assembly GCA_964542495.1). Taxonomy (GTDB): domain Bacteria; phylum Actinomycetota; class Acidimicrobiia; order Acidimicrobiales; family Iamiaceae; genus Aquihabitans. The sequence goes on along the minus strand of CAZIVZ010000005.1, from coordinate 15,293 downwards.
GGCGTACTGCGCCGTCTCCAAGGGCGGCCGGGTCAACCGGCACTCGCTGGTGTTCACCGACGAGCTCGTGCCCGAGCTGGTGAGGCTCACCGACGCCGTGCACGCCGAGGGCGCGGCCATCTCCGCCCAGCTCGGCCACAGCGGCCTGGTGGCCCAGGCGCAGTCGAAGAAGCACCCGAGCATGGCGCCGTCGGCCCGCTTCAGCGCGCCGGCCAAGGGGCGGGTGAAGCAGGCCACCCCGGCGGACCTCGACCAGGTGCAAGCCGACTTCGAGCGGGCCACCCGGGTGGCGATCGCCGCCGGGTTCGACGCCGTCGAGATCCACCTCGGCCACAACTACCTGTTGAGCTCGTTCCTCAGCCCCAACCTGAACCACCGCCGAGACGAGTACGGCGGGAGCATCGAGAACCGGATGCGGTTCCCCCGCCGCGTGGTGGAGGCGGTGCGCAGGGTGGCCGACGGCAAGGTGGCCGTGCTGGCCAAGTTCAACATGGCCGACGGCGTCGACGGCGGGCTGTGGCTCGACGAGAGCCTGCCGATGGCCGCCATCCTCGAGGCCGACGGGCACCTCGACGCCCTGGAGCTCACCGGCGGGAGCTCGGTGCTCAACGGCATGTACTTCTTCCGGGGCGAGGTGCCGCTCCGGGAGTTCGCCGCCGCCCAGGGCAAGGTGGTGGGCCTCGGCGTCCGGGCCTTCGGCGGCCGGATCTTCCCCGAGTACCCCTTCGAGGAGGCGTTCTTCCTCCCGTTCGCCCGCCAGTTCCGCGAGGAGCTCGACCTCCCGCTGATCCTGCTCGGCGGGATCAACGAGCTGGCCACCATCGAGGGTGCGCTCGACGAGGGCTTCGAGCTGGTGGCCATGGCGCGCGCCCTGCTCCGCCAGCCCGACCTCGTCAACCGCTTCGCCGCGGGGGCCAGCTCCGCCGGCCTCTGCGTCCACTGCAACAAGTGCCTGCCCACCATCTACCGCGGCACGCACTGCGTCCTGGCCCCGCCGGCCTGGGCCACCACCTGAACCACCGCCCGGACCGCCCCACCCGAGGAGCCCACCCCCATGTCCCGCTCGCGCACCGTCGTCGTCACCGGCTCCGCCTCCGGCATGGGGGCGGCCACCCGCGCCCGGCTCGAGGCCGACGGCCAGCGCGTGATCGGCGTCGACCTCCGCGATGCCGAGGTGCAGGCCGACCTGGCCACGGCGGCCGGTCGGCGCGCCGCCGTCGACGCCGTGACCGAGGCGTCCGGTGGCGTGCTCGACGGCCTGGTCACCTGGGCCGGGCTCGCCGGGCTCACCCACCTCCCGGGCGAGTTGCTGGCATCGGTGAACTACTTCGGCACGGTCGAGCTGCTCGCCGGCCTGCGCCCGCTGCTGGCCGCCGGCGACCGCCCCGCTGCGGTGGCGGTGAGCTCCAACTCCACCACCGTGCAGCCCGGCGTGCCCATGGACCTGGTGGACGCGCTCCTCGCCGGCGACGAGGACGCGGCGCGCGCGGCCGCCGACGCGGCCGGTGCCCTGGCCACCTACCCGGCCACCAAGACCGCCGTGGCCCGCTGGGCCCGGCGCCACGCGCCGCAGCCCGAGTGGGCCGGCGCGGGGATCACGTTGAACGTGGTGGTGCCGGGGGCGGTCGAGACGCCCATGATCCAGGCCACCCGTGCCGACCCGGTGATCGGCGAGTTCGTGGAGGCCTTCCCGATCCCGGTGGGACGTTTGGGCACCGCGGATGAGCTCGCGGCCCTGGTGGCGTTCCTGCTCGGTCCCGACGCCCGCTTCCTCTGCGGGTCGGTGATCTTCGCCGACGGTGGCACCGACGCCCTGCTCCGGGCCGACCGCACCCCGTCGCCCATGACCTGACGCGTGGGCGGGCGGCGGGTGCGCTCAGCGTCAGGCGGTCCGGCCGGGGATGACGGCGACGGGCGTGGTGGCGTGGTGCAACACCTGCTGGCTGGTGGTGCCCAGCTCCATCGGAGACCAGCGCGACGAACCGTGGCGGCCCATCACGATGAGCGAGGCGTCGGCGCCGCGCTCCAGCACGGCGCGCGCCGGCAGGTCGCACACCGTGGCCTGCTCGACGGGGACCGACGGGTCGTCGCCCAGCACCTCGGCCACGATCTGGGCGAGCACGCGGTCGGCGTCGGTGCCGTCGTAGTCGGGGCGGAACTCCCCGGGGCCGTGCACCCCCTGGGGCTCGAGGTAGTTCCAGGCCATCAGGGCCTGGAGCCCCACCCCGTGGGCTCGTGCCGCGTCGGCGGCCCAGGCGAGGGCCTGGCGGCTGCACGCGGAGCCGTCGACCGCAGCCAGCACCGGGCCCTCGGCGTGAGGGGTGGGGTTCTCACGCACCACCACCACCGGCACGGCGGCGCGCCGGGCCACCCGGTTGCTCACCGATCCCAGACCGAGGGCGGCGAACCCGCCCTTGCCCCGGGCCCCCACCACGATCAGGTCGGCATCCGCGCCCAGGTCCATCAGGCCGCGCGCCGGGGGCTGGTCGATCAAGCTGGTGGTGAACTCCACGGCGGGGTGCGCGGCCATGAGCTCCGCCACCGACGCCTCGAACGCCTCGGTGACCTCCCGCACGAGCGCCCCGGGGTCGGTCCAGAGGTCGATCCCCACCGGACCGGCGAGCACCGGCTCCTTCCAGCTCTGGACCACGTGCAGCGACGCCGTGCGCAGCCGGGCCTCCTCCGCCGCCCAGGCCAGCGCGTGCTGGGCCGGCTCCGACCCGTCGAACCCGACGACGACCTGCGACATGGGGACCTCCGTACCGTCGCCCGGCCGAGTGCCGGAGCGAACCCACATCATCCACCCTGGACGGCGCCCCAGGCGCCGGCAAGTGCCGAACGACCCCGACCGCACCCGGCCGCGCCGTTCTGGGTACGGATCTGGTCGTCAGGCGACCACTTCTCTACCCAGAATGCTCAGCGACCTCGTGCCGAGCCACTCTGGGTACGGATCTGGTCGTCAGGCGACCACTTCTCTACCCAGAATGCTCAGCGACCCCGTGCCGGGGGCGGACGGCCTCGCCGCCTGACCGGGCTGGCTGGCGCTCGGGCCCGGCTGAGGACGCGCCTCAGCCGGCCAGGTCGGGGAAGACCTTGGCCACCTTGGCGGTGAGGTAGTCGCCGTAGGTGCCGGACCACTCGTGCACGCTGGCGCCGTCCCAGCGGGTGGTGGCGTCGTCGGGTGGTGCCTCCCCGAGCAGGGGGACCGGCAGCACCTCGGCATCCCAGCCCGGGTCGAAGAAGAACGGGAACGACAGCCGGTCGTCCTCGCCCGACACGTCGCTCGAGCTCGCGTGGCGCACGCTGTGCGGGGTGGAGCGGTAGCGGCCCTGGGTCATGCGGTCGAGCATGTCGCCCAGGTTCACCACGAAGGCGTCGGGCACCGCGGGCACGTCGATCCAGCCGGCCGAGCCCCGCACCTGGAGGCCGGGCGTGCCGTCGTGGGCCAGGATCGTGAGCAGGCCGTAGTCGGTGTGTTCGGCCACCCCCCATCCGGCGTCGTCGGCCGCTCGGGGCGGGTAGCGGAAGATGCGGAACAGCACCGTGGGGTCCGCGGTGAGGTGGCGGTGGAACCATCCGCCGTCGAGCCCGAGCGCCAGGCCGACGCCCCGCACCAGGTGGTGGCCCAGCGCCGTCATCTCGTCGATCCAGCGCAGGACGAGCGGGCCGAGCTCGGCGGGCTCGGCGGGGAACAGGTTCGGCCCGTGCAACGCCATGCCGGCGCGCACGCGGGGGTGGTCGGGCCCGAGCTCGGCCCCGAAGTACAGCCCCTCCTTGTGGTCGGGTCGGCCGGCGGTGAGCTCGCCGCCCTCGGGGAACCACCCCCGCCAGGCCCGGCCGCCGCGTGCCATGGCCACCTCGGCCTTCTCGGACTCGGGGCGGGCGAAGAAGCCACGGGCGGCTCGGTCGAGGTCGACGAGGAGGGCGGGGTCCACCCCGTGGCCGCGCACCAGGAAGAAGCCGGTGTCCCGGCACGCTCGGTCGACGGCGGCGGCCACCGCCGCCACCGCCGGGTCGGTGTCGCCGGCGCCGGAGCGGAGCGGGGCCACGTCGATCACCGGCAGGTCGTCCACGAACGCGAGTCTGCCGCGCCCGACCCTGCAGCCCGATCGCCAGCCCAGGCCCCGTGCGATCACCCGGGACGCCCCTGGCCCGGTGTCAGACTCCGGGGATGGACCAGGAGGATCTCGCGCTCGACGCGGTGGAGGCGGCCGACGCCGTCTGGGATCCCGACGCCGGCGCCGACGACGACCTCCTGTCCGGCCCGTACTGGAGCCGCCACCCCGCGGACGTGGCTCGGACGTTGCTGGCGGCGCTGGTGCTGGCCGTCACCGTCACGCTCGCCGTGCGCCACCCGGCCGACTCCCGGGCGTTCGCGGTCGACGTGGTGGAGCTGGTCGACGACCTGCCCTCATGGGTGCGAGACGCCATCTTGGGCACCGCTCAGATCCTCGCGGTCGTGGTGCCGGTGGTGATCCTGCTGGTCGTCCGCCGACGACCGCGCCTGCTGGTGACCACGTTGGCCAGCGCCGTGGTGGCCGCGGTGCTGATGGCGGTGACCCGGCAGTGGCTCGACGAAGCGGTGCCCAGCCGGGTGGTCCTGCTGGCCGAGCGGCCGTCGTGGATCACCGATGCCGGGTTCCCCACCAGCGCCTACATCGCCGGGCTCACGGCCGCGCTGGTGGTGATCTCCTCGGTGCTGGCGCGGGGCTGGCGCCGCCTGGCCATGGCCGGTCTCGCCCTCGCCCTGTTCAGTCGCGTCGTCACCGCGGTGGCGGCGCTGTTGAACCTGGGGGTCACGGTCGCGCTCGGCGCCCTGGTGGGATCGGCCACCCTCGCCCTGCTGGGGTCGCCTCGACGCTCCGCCAGCCGCCGGGCGGTGCTCGACGGGCTGGCCTCGGCCGGCTTCCCGGCCGAGCGCATCGATCCATCCGACGTGGGGGCGCACAACGCCCGCACCTTCGTGGCCGCCACCCGCAGCGGGCGCGAGGCGTTCGTGAAGCTGCTGGGCCGAGACGAGCGCGACGCCGACCTGCTGTCCCGGCTCATCCGGCAGCTCCGGGTGAAGGACCTCGACGACGAGCGCCCCGGCTGGACCCCGGCGCACCTGGCCGAGCACGAGGCCTACTCGTCGCTGCTGGCCGACCGGGCGGGCGTGTCGGTGGCGCCGGTTGTGGCGGCCGGCACCACCGCAGGGGGCGACGGCCTGGTGGCGCTCGAGCGGGTGGAGGGGGTGGGCCTCGACGAGCTCCCCCTCGAGGCGGTCACCGAGGGTCTGCTCGACGAGGTGTGGCGCCAGGTCGTGTTGCTGCACCGCCAGGGCCTGGCCCACGGCTGGCTCACCGCCGACCACGTCCTGGTGCGCGAGGGCACCGGAGTCGAACCGGCCACGGTCACCCTCCTCGACCTGCGGTGGGCGCGGCACCAGGCCGCGCCCGAGCGGCTGGCGGCCGACGTGGCCACGCTCGTCACGAGCCTGGCGCTGGTGGTGGGCGCCGAGCGGTCGGTGGCGGCGGCGGCGCGCTCGCTGGGCACGGCCGACCTGGCCGCCGCGCTGCCCCTGGTGCAGCCGCTGGTGATGCCGGCCGACCTGCGCAAGGCGGTGAAGGACCAGAAGCACGTCCTGCCCGCGGTGCGAGACCGCCTCCAGGAGGAGGCCGGCGACGTCTCCTACCAGCTGGCCGACGTGGCCCGGGTGGGCAAGGCCCAGCTCCTGACCCTGCTCGGCGGCGTGGTCATGGGCTACGTGCTCCTGGCCTTCATCTCGAGCTGGGCCGACATCTCGGCCAACCTGCGCGCCGTCGTCCCGTGGGTCTACGTCGTGCTCACCTTCTTGTCCTCGATCCCGTACTTCACCGGGGCGGGCACCCTCATGGCGGTCTCGCCGGCGCCCCTCCCGTTCGTCGACGTGGTGAAGCTCATGTTCGCCCAGTCGTTCCTGAACCGGTTCACCCCGGCCAACGCGGGGGGCATGGCCCTGCGGGTGCGGTACCTCCAGAAGCACGGCGTCGACCTCGGCGGTGCCGCCGCGGGGGTGGGCCTCACCAGCGTGGCCAGCGGCATCACCCAGGTGGCGGTGATCATCACGTTCTTCATGTGGGCCGGGTCGTCCAGCGGGGAGCGGGCCCTCAGCTTCGAGATCCCTCGGGTGAGCGCCATCGCCTGGGTGGTCGGGGCCATCTCGATCCTGGGCGGGCTCATCTGGTTCACGCCGTGGGGCCGGCGGGTCATCGGCGAGCGGCTGGTCACCACCGCCCGCCAGGTGTGGACCACCCTGCGGGGCATCGCCGCCGAGCCGGGCCGGTTCGTGGTGCTGTTCGGCACCTGCACCATGTCCAAGTTCGCCACCATCACCGCGTTCACCATGAGCTGCCGGGCGATGGACGTGACCATCAGCTACCCCCGCCTCGGGCTGCTCTACCTCACCGCCTCCTCGGTGGCGTCGGCGGCGCCCACGCCCGGCGGGCTCGGCGCGGTGGAGGCCGCGCTCACCGCCGCGCTCACGGGCGTCGGGGTGCCCCCCGCCGATGCCCTTTCGGCGGTCTTTCTGTTCCGTCTGATGACCTTCTGGCTGCCGGTGCCCTTCGGTTGGCTTGCGTTCCAGCGGCTCCAGAAGGCCATCCTGGACTGACCCCCAATGACCACCGACACCGTCATCCTCTTCCTCGCCCTCCTCGCCGTGCTGGCCGAGGTGCTGGTGGTCGCCACGCTCGTGCTCGCCGTGGGCTCGAGGTGGTCGGGGTCGCTGGCTCGGGCGTGGAGGCAGGTGCGCGCCGAGGTGCGGCCGCAGGCCACCGGGCTCGCCGCCGCGGTGGCGGCCGTGTGCACGGCGGGGAGCATCTACCTCTCCGAAGGGGCCCACTTCGTCCCGTGCCGGCTGTGCATGCTCCAGCGCTTCGCCATGTACCCGCTCGTGGTGCTGCTGGGCGTGGCCGCGGTGACCGGTTGGGACCACATCCGGCCGGCGGCCGCCGCACTGGCCGCCGTCGGCGCCGCCACGTCGGTGTTCCACCTGCTGATCGAGCGCTACCCGAGCCTCGAGTCCACCACGTCGTGCGACCCGGACAACCCCTGCTCCATCATCTGGGTGGAGCGCTTCGGATACCTCACCATCCCCGGCATGGCCCTCTCCGGGTTCTTGCTGATCCTCACGTTGCTGGCCATCGCCGGCCCCGTCGACCGCCCCACCACCGCCCAGGAGGCACCATGACCAGCACAGCGAAGTCGTCCGGGAAGGGCTCCGCCATCTGGATCGCCGGCCTGGTCGCGGTGGTCATCGTCGGCGTGATCGCCGTGGTCGCGGCCCGGGGATCGCGCAACGAGGCCACCGAAGAGGTCGAGCAGCGCCAGACCGCTCCGGTGGAGGTCACGGGTGCGGCGCCGCTGCCCAAGCTGACCGACCCGGCCTCCGACCCGGCCGTCGGCCAGACCATCCCCACCACCACCGGCACCGACTTCGACGGCAAGCCGGTGACCATCGATCCCGACGACGGCACGGCCAAGGTGATCATCTTCGCCGCCCACTGGTGCCCCCACTGCCAGCGCGAGCTGCCCATCCTCGTCGACCACCTGAAGGCCAACCCGATGCCCGACGACGTGGAGCTGCTCACCGTGTCCACGGCGGTGGCCGAGGAGCGGGGCAACTACCCGCCGACGTCCTGGTTCGAGGAGATCGAGTGGACGGCCCCCGTCCTGGCCGACTCCGAGGAGGGGGCGGCCGCCACCGCCTTCGCCCTGCCGGGGTTCCCCTACTTCGTGGCCGTCGACGCCGAGGGCAAGGTGGTGGCCCGCACGAGCGGCGAGATCCCCACCGCCGAGTTCGACGCCCTGGTGGAGGCGGCCCGCACCGGCACCGCCCCCTCCTGACGGCGATCAGCCCCGGTAGATCGAGGCCCGCCACGCGCCGCTGAGCGGCACGGTGCTGAGGGCGTGCGAGGCCGCCAGCAGCCACCAGAGCACGTCGCCGGGGGCGGCGTCGCCCGGGGCCGTGACCACCAGCCCGCGCCGCGGGTGGTCGACGACCTTGAGCCAGCCGGGACGCAGGCCGAGGTCGTGCTCGGCCAGCCGCTCCAGGGCCCGCGGGCCCGACCCGTGCTCGATCCCCAGGGTGGCGCGGCCGCCGGGCTCGGCCGGCGGGGTCCACGTGGCGAACGGCACCGCCTCGCCGCGCGCCGAGAAGATGAAGGCGAGCCACGACCGCGGCGGTGGCTCGTGGCCCTGCTCCACCTCGGGCTGCAGGTTCACCCACCCGGATCCGGCGACGGTCAGCTCGGCGAGCACGCCGCTCACCGCCGTGAGGTCGTCCTCGTCGAACTCGACGTGCTCGTCGGGGGACAGCGCCATGGGCGGAGGCTAGGTGAGCGTCACCGCCACCCAGCCGTCGTCCTCGTCCACCTCGGCCACGGCCGACGATCCGGGCGGGTCCGCGGCGGCGAGCACCGCGTCCACCGCCGGCTCCCAGCGGTCGGCGAGCAGGCCCGAGACCACGAGGTGGCCGCCCGGGGCCACCACGGTGGCGAGGTGGCCGGCCAGCTCGACCACGACGGGAGCCAGGAGGTTGGCCAGCACCAGGTCGTAGCGGTCGGCGACCGAGGCGAGAGGCGTCGTCGACGCGGTCACCCGGTCGGCCACGCCGTTGGCCTGCGCGTTGGCGGTGGTGGCGGCCGGGGCCCCCGGGTCCCCGTCGATCGCGTGCACCGAGCCCGCACCCGCCAGGGCCGCGCCCACGGCCAAGATGCCGCTGCCGCAACCCACGTCGAGCACGCTGTCGCCGGGCCGCACCAGGGCGGCCAGCCGGGCCAGGACGAGCCGGGTGGTGGGGTGCGAGCCGGACCCGAACGTGCGGCCCGGGTCCACCAGCAGGCGGATGCGCGCCGGGTCCGCGTGCTCGACCTCGACCTCGCCCTCGACCTCGACCTCGACCTCGACCTCGGGCTCGTCGGCGAGCCACGACGGGACCACCAGGAACGGGCCGGCCGCCACCGGGCGGGCCCAGGCCCGCCACCCGTCCAGCCCGTCGTCGCCCACGGGCACCACGTCGGCTCGGCCCACGCCGCGCTCGCCGAGCGCGTGGGCGGCCTGGCGGGCCCGGGCGGCATCGGCGAACCCGGCGACCAGGAGCACCGACGTGGGCCGTGCCTGCTCTTCGATCGCCGCCGGGCCGAAGCCCCAGAGCAGGTCGGCCGCCAGCTCGGCGTCGGCGGGCTCGACGTGGACCACCACCCTCGCCCACGGCGTCTCGTCGTCCACGGCCGCACGCTACGAGGCGGTGCGGGCGGCCGTGACCGAAGCGGACGTTCGACGGCGGTCATCGGCGGGTACGGTGCCCATCGATGGGGGACGGGATCGAACTGCCGCCGGATCCTTCGAGCGTCGCCACGGCGCGTCGATGGGCCGGAGCCCGGGTCGCCCCCCTGGCGGGCACGTCGGCGGCCGAGACGGCGGCGCTGCTCGTGAGCGAGCTGGTGACCAACGTGGTGCTGCACGCCCGCACGCCGTGCGAGCTCTCCATGGAACGTGACGACGCGGTCCTGCGGTTCGCCGTGCGCGACTTCTCCGATCGCCTGCCCCGCGCCACCGCGGCCAGCGAGCCGCTCGCCATGTCCGGCCGGGGCCTGCTGCTGGTCCGCCAGCTCAGCGACGCCCACGGGATCGATCCGGACCCGGAGGGCGGCAAGTCGGTCTGGTTCGAGCTGAGGGTGCCGCCGGTGGAGCTCCGATGACCGGCGCGGCCCAGCGGGTGCTGCTCGCCGGCCTGCCCACACCGCTCTACGACGCCGCGCTGGGCTACCTGGGCGACGTCCTGCGGGAGTGCCACCTGGTGCTCGTGGGCCGGGACCAGGGGTCGACCGGTGACACCGACCTCGTGGCCCTGGCCGAGGGCCTGGTGCCCGATCTGGAGGAGCTTCGGGCGCTCTTCGCCGTGGCGGCCGTGACCCAACAAGACGGCTGCCGGACCATCGCCGTCGACCTGCGGCCGACCGACGCCGCCACGCTGGCCCATCTGCACCTCCAGCTCGCGCAGCTGCGCTTCGTGGAACGTCGTGGCGGGGTGCTGGTGCCCACCGATCCCGAGGTGGCCCGCCTGCTCGCGTGGGTGCGTGACGAGGCGTCCGAACAGCTCGCCGGCCGTGTCGCCCGGCCCTTTCGTGCCGTCTGAGCGGTCCGGCGACGCCGCAGCGTGCGCACCGTGACGCGCAGAGCGAGATCGAGCGGTGGGCCGCCGAGAGTTGGGTCGGATGGCCCGTTCCGTTGTGCGGCGCGCCGACGTAGGTTCACGGTGTCATGTCTGATCGACGCCGGTTCTGGAGCGCGTACCAGCTGCGCAAGGCGCTGCTGCCCGACCGCGGCATGGCCGAGGCCGAAGGCCTCGCCGCCGGGACCGGCCTGCTCACGGGCGATGTCGTCCGCACCACGCCGGTGGCCGTCGAGCCCTGCCCCGAGTGCCACCGCCCCTCCGAGGTGGTGGTGATCGACCTGGTCGCCCAGGAGACGAGTCGGTCCTGCCCGTCGTGCGGGCACCGCTGGACCAGCCCGGAGCGCGTGGTCCTCGAGCGTCACCGGCGCTGACCAGCTCCCGGTTTGTCGGCTTCGCGGCCCAGGGCTGGCCCTGCTCGCCTAAGGTCCGAGCACCAACTGCACGAACCGGGGGAACGGCATTGGCCCGAGGGAAGTCCACGACCGCGCCCAGCCGCGCTGGCGCAGACCGGGGATCGGTCGGACCGCCCCTGCTGATCCTCGCCCTCGGGTTCGCGTCGGTGGTGGTCAGCGTGCCGCTGCTCTCCGCCGACGGCATCGCCCCCCACGTGGTGGGCTACCTCACGGGCGGCCTGCTCCCGATCCTCGTCGTCGGCCTGGTGCGCCGGATCGACCTCGACCGCCGACGCAACCACCGCTACCAGGCCAACAGCCTGCTCGCCCCGGCCCTGGTGCTGCTGCTGGCGGCGGCCATGGTCATGGCCGGGCTCCACATCTGGCCCATCGCAACGGAGCTGGCGTCGTGAGCAGCTCCAGGTCGAGCCGCCTCTCCGTGCTGGCCCGCTCCCTCGTGGCGGCGGGGGCGCTCGCCGCCGTCACCGTGCCGTTCGCCGCCCCGGCCCTCGGCACCCCGGCCCAGGACCCCGCGGCGACCACCACCACCGTGGCGCCCACCACCGCGGTGGTCTCGGATGCCATCAAGGGCGAGGAGGCCATCGGCGACCTGGCCGGCTGCATCCAGGGCTCCAAGCGCCTGGCCGTGGTGTTCCTGATCGACCAGTCCGGCTCCCTGGGCAAGTCCGACCCCGACAACCGCCGGGTCGACGCCGCCCGCGCCGCGCTCGACAGCCTGTTCAGCCTCACCGAGGGGCCCCAGGCCGAACGGGCGCGCGTCGACGTGACGGTGGCGGCGTTCTCCAACGACTACTACCCGATCCGGCCGTGGACCACGGTGAACGATCGCAGCCGGGATCGGCTCAACCGCACGCTCGAGGGGTTCCGCAAGCGCAACCAGGGCACCGACACCGACTTCGTCAACGCCCTCACCGGTGCTCGCGCTGCGCTGGCCGACCGCTCGGCCCAGCTCACCGCCGACGGGTCGGCGGAGCCCTGCAAGGCGATCGTGCTCTTCACCGACGGGCAGTACGACATCGGCGTGCGCGACGCGTCCAACCGCGACCGCCTCGGCCTCACCAAGCCCTACGCGCCCGGCGTCACCCTCGACGACGAGGAGGGGGCCCGCGCCGCCGAGGCCGCGGGCCGGGCCGCCCTGTGCGACGAGGGCGGGCTGGCCGACGGCGTCCGCGACGACGACATCACCCTGCTGAGCGTGGCCCTCACCGGCACCGCCACGGCGAAGGACCAGGACCTGCTGGCCGCGGTCAGCACCGGCTCGTCGGGCTCGGTCACCTGCGGCCGGCCCACCGACACGCCCCCGGGCGCGTACGTGAGCGCGGCCGACGTCGACGTCCTCGTCGCCCGGTTCGACGAGGTGGCCACCCGGGTGGCCGGTGGCACCGTGGTGCCCCAGGAGGGCCAGCTCGTGCTGTGCGGGGCGGATCCCTGCGCCGAGGGCACCCGGCTCATCAAGGTCGACGAGTCGGTGCGGCGCTTCCGGGTGTTCGCCCTGGCGTCGAGCCCCGGCATGACCGTCGAGCTCACCTCGCCCTCCGGCAACCTCCTGGTGGAGGGACCGGGGTCGTTCCCGGTGGGCTCGGCCCAGGCGTCGGCCAACGCCATCGCCGGGCGGGGCTACAGCATCGACGTGGACCGGCCCGAGGACGTCAACGGCTGGTCGGGCGACTGGACCGTCGTGGTCCACGGCACCGCCAGCAGCGTCGGCAAGCCGGTCACGTTCGCGCACTACCTCTTCACCGACGTCGGCATCGACTTCACCGGGGGCAAGGCGCCGGTGATCGTGCGCGGCGAGGGCGTGCAGATCTCGGCGTCGCCGGTCATCCCCAAGGCCCTCGGCGCCCGGCTCCGCTCGGCGAAGGTGGTGCTGCGCCTCGACGACCCGCTCAACTCCACGTCGACCACCATCGACCTGGCCGGGCCGGCCAACGGCCCCTACGTCGCCGAGCTCACCGCCCCGCTCGACTACCGGAGCAGCTCGTACCGGGCCACGCTCGCCCTCGACGGGACCACCGAGTCCGGTGCCGTGGTGTCGGCCCGCTCGGTACCGCGGCTCCTCACCGTGCAGCGGCCGGCCGGCTCCATCCAGCTCGCGCCGGCCTCCCTGCTGCTGCCCACCCTCACGGGCACGGGCGTCACCTCCGCCGACCTCATCCTGCTCGGCGGCGAGAAGGACGGCTGCGTCTGGTTCGGGCCGTCGCGCACCATCACCGCGCCCGACGACGCCGGCGAGCTCGAGGTCACCTACGGAGGCGAGGCCGCGGTCGACGAGGGCTCCTGCATCTCGGTCGCCGCCGACGCGACCGTGATCGTGCCCGTGGAGGTGTCGCCGTCGTCGCGGGCCACCGGTGCCGTGCGTGGCGTGGTCGAGGTGCACGAGAAGACCGACGGCACCAAGGCCACCGTCACCGACGTCCCCTTCCGGTTGGACATGGCGGCCGGCGTCAACGAGGCCCGCCGCATGTTGCTGGCCGTCCTGCTGCTCCTCGGCGGCCTCCTCCTGCCGGTCATCCTGCTGATCGTCATCAACGCCCTCACCGCCCGCTTCCAGGACCTCGACGCCGTGCGCGGCGCGGTGATCCCGGTGCGGGTCGACGGCGACCGGATGTGGCGTACCGACGGTGGGCGCATGGCCACCCTGTTGCTGGCCCCGTCGGACTTCAAGTCGCTCGCCGGTACCGGCGACCCCCGCCGGTTCACCTTCGGCGGCATCGTGTTCCGCGCCCGCCCGTCGCGGAACCCGTTCGGGGCATCGATGGCCATGGCCGCCCCCGAGGGCGGGGCCGAGAAGCTCAAGGGCGGTGCCGGCAGTCGCGTGGAGCTCGACCTCGGGCTGGTGGGATCGTGGGTCTACCTCCTCGATCCGGACCGCACCCGCCAGGCCGGGCGCGCCGGGGGCGCCGAGGGCACGATCATCGCCTTCGTCTCCGAGGGAGACCCCGCGGCGCACATCAACAAGATCACCGAGGACCTGTACGCCCGCCTGCCCAAGACCGCCGCCGGGCTCCTCGGCCTGGTCTTGCAGAAGGGGGTGAAGCCCAAGAGGTCCCGCAAGCCCAAGGGCAGAGCCGGAGCCGACCTCACCGACGAGATCACCGACGAGATCCCCGACGAGGGCGAGACCGGGGGCGATGCCGGGGGCTCGGCCGAGGACGAGGTCTTCGTGCCCGAGGGGCCGGAGGTCGACGCCGCGCCGATGCCGATGCCGGCGGTCGTCGACGAGGCCATCCCGATGCCGTCGTCGATCGACGAGCCCGAGCCGTCGGCCGACCCCGCCCCCGCGGCGCCGGTGGGCTTCGGCGGGCGCCCGGCCGCCGTCGACCCCGCGTCGGAGACCCCGCCGGAGGTCGACGATCCGGAGCCCGACGACGGGGCTCCGCCTGTGGGCTTCACCGGCGGCGGCCCCGCCTGAGCTCGCCCGATCAGGCGGCGATGGCCGCCACGCCGGCTGCGGCCAAGGCCAGTCCCACCACCTGCACGCGGTGCAGCCGCTCGCCCAGGACCACGCGCGCCAGGACCACCGTGGCTGCCGGGTAGAGCGAGGACAGCACGGCCACCAGCGAGAGGAGCCCGCGCTGGGTGGCGGCGAGGTAGATGGCGTTGGCGGTCACGTCGAGGACGCCGGCACCCGCCACCGGCCCCCAGGCTCGGGCGCCGGGCAGCACCCACGGCCGCACGTCCCGTCGGCGGAGGCCCAGCCACCCCACCAGCACCACCGCCATGGCGACCACCGCGACCACCCGCGCCGCCAGGAGCGGCCACAGGCCGGCGTGGTCGCCCACGGACCCGAAGAGGATGAAGATCACCCCGAACCCGAAGCCGGAGGCCACCGCGGTGGCGAGCAGGGCGGGTGAGGTGCCGCCCTGGGTGGTGAGGTCGTCGGGGTGGGTGGGCGCGCCCGAGATGAGGGCCACGGCCACCAGGGCCACCGCCACCCCGACGAGCGCGGTGGTCGACGGGCGCTCGCCCTGGGCCAGCCCCCACCCGAACGGGACCACCGCGGCCACCACGGCGGTGACCGGCGCCACCACGCTCATGCGGCCGATCGCCAGACCCCGGTAGAGGAGCCCCACCGCGACCGGTCCCACGCACCCGGCGGCGGCGCCGAGTCGCAGGTCCGCACCGCTCGGGTGGGGAAGGTCGCCCACGGCCGCCCAACCGGCGGTGACCGCCAGGAGGCACACCCCGCTGATCGCGAACGATCCGAGCACCACCGCGCTGGGACGGGCGCGCGACGCGGCGATCCCGCCGAAGAAGTCGCCGCTGCCGTAGGTCAGCGCGACCAGGAGTCCCAGGAGCACGGCCATGAGCGGTCGACGGTACCGTCTGGACCATGTCCGACGAGATCCTCGAGGTCGACCTGCTGGCGTTCGAGACCGGGAGCGCGTCGGCACGACGTGCCGTGGTCGACGGGCTGGTTCGCTCCCTGCGCACGGGGTTCGTCTACGTCTCCCACGACGTCAGCGAGGACCTGATCGACGCGGCCTACGACGGGTTGGAGCGCTTCTTCTCGCTGCCCGCCGACGAGAAGGCCCGGTTCGTGGCGCCCGGCACCCACGGCCAGACCGGCTACACCGGCCTGCTGGTGGAGACGGCGGCCACGGCCGACGTGGCCGACTGGAAGGAGATGCTCAACTGGGCCCGGGACGTGGCGCCGGGCCATCCCCTGCGCACCCGGTTCC